>JAQVJP010000102.1 GCA_028695145.1 Eubacteriales bacterium | reverse complement strand
AACCCATGAGACGGCCTTTTTATGCTATAAAATCCAATTAAATAGTACGCGTTATTTATTCTTTTGCCAGCTTCTTACCCAGAATGTTACCCAGCACGGCTCCAGCGGCCAGGAAAACGAAGAAAATCCAGCCTGACAGCGAGAAATTAGCTATCGGTGTATAGAGAGCTCCAACATTACAGCCGTTGGAAAGTCTGGTACCAAAACCCATGGTGAAACCACCAAGCGAGAACAGTAATATCTGGCTGAACTTAACCTTGATTTCCGACATGAACGTCTCACGGAATTTACCAGCCGTTAACAGATAGAGCATTGTACCAATGACGATGCCAAAATTCTGAACCGATACTGCATGTTTGAAGAAAGGTGTAGTAAACCCTTCTACTGGCATTTTCGTGAACTCAGCCAATGAGTCGGCCGATACACCAAACACCATTAGGATTTTGCCAAACCAGAGACCATAAGGTGTAGAAGCACCCCAGCCGGCTTTGGTTACAGCAATCATGACAAGGAAAAGAACAGAGAGTACAACAGCACCCTGCTTCAACGTCCATGACTTCGCGAAGAAGCGATCATATGTCTCAGCGCTGAGCAAACGGAAGTTCTTGCTATCAAACTCATCAGGTTTGTCCTGAATTTTTTCCATAAAATGTCCGCTGTAAGTGTTGACGGCTTTACGCTTTTTCTCGTATGCGTATCCAATGAACACGAACAAAGCACAGAAAACTCCGGTGAGAATAATTGCTCCAAGATAGCCGCCGAGACCATCCCATGCGAAGAGGTCAGGTAGGAATACGCCACCCTTATTTAGTGATTCACCGGTTGTTGATGTTACCCAGCGATCCGTGGCAATCGCTGTCTTTTGCAGCGGAAAACCAACAAAAACACCTATACCGAAGAACAACAGTGTGAAAAAAGCTCTTGGCAATCCGGTTACCAGATCAGTAAGTACGCCGGACGCGCAGCAGGACGAGAAGGACATACCGAAACCAAACAGAAGTCCTCCGGCAAGCAGTCCGAAGTTGATAGGATTGATCCATAGATTATAGGTTGTGATATCTCCCTTGAACAACAAACCTGCTGTAAGCAGTGCTGTCAGGAAAAACATCAGCATCATTGCTCGCAGCAGCTTGGTTGAACCGGTCAGATAAGCACGATTGATGCTGCCTGCAAAACCAGTATAGGCACGCATCAAGGTGTATCCAAGACCGGCACCTATAACCAGTCTGAAGAATAGAATGTCGGAACTGAGCAGTGTTTTGCCCAGAACCAGCATCAGGATAATCCCGACAAAACCAATGACATTTTCAATCCTTTTCATAATAACCCTCCGCATATATATTTATTTTGGCAAAAAGGATAACTTGGTCAAATAGGACATCCCGGCACGGATTTACTTACACTATAAATCCGTGCCGGTTGCTTATCATATTAATTGAAATTGTACTCCGTTACTATTTTTTCGCGTCCGGTAATCTGATCCTGATAATACTCATAACAGCATATGCCAAGATATGATCCGGAGATATTAACTACATTATCGAAACCAAGATTCTGCAGCGCCATGACCGCGTTATAGCTGCGCTGTGATGATCTGCAATGCAAATACACGGTACGATCACGCGGAATCTCATCGAGACGATTTCTGATTTCACTAAGTGGAATATTAACAGAATTTATAAGATGACCGACCTCGTACTCCGACTGCTCGCGCACGTCAATGATAAATTCATTGTTCTCAACCAACTCTCTGACCTTCGAAACAGGAACCTGTGTGAAACGTCCATAGAGAATGTTAAGAGCGACCATAGCAGCATGATTTACAATATCTTTTGCCGTACCGAACAAAGGAGCATAGCAGAGCTCAAGTTCCTTTAGATCTTCCAGAGTTCCACCCATCGAGATCATTGTCGCTATTACATCGATACGTTTATCAACATTACCCTTGCCAATTGCCTGTGCGCCAAGGATAAGGCCGGTCGGATTCTCATAAATCAACTTGAAATGCATCGGATTAGCATCGGGCATCAGTCCAACCTTATCACCAGGAATCAGATAGACAAAATCATAATCGAAACCGGCAGCAGCAGCGGTTTTTTCATTAAGTCCGGTCGAAGCCGCGCCAAGATCGAAAACCCCGACAACAGATGAGCCAATTACGCCATTATTATTATGAGGGATGCCAAACATGTGATCAGCGGCAGCTCGAGCCTGTCTTTGTGCAGGGCCGGCCAGAGCGAGACGCGTTTTCTTGCCTGTAAGCTTATGATGCACTTCAATAGCATCACCTACCGCATAGATATCAGGATCATTTGTCAGATAGTTGTGATCTACCTTGATACCGCCGCTTGTACCAATTTCCAGACCGGCATCTGCCGCCAGTGACACATCGGGGCAAACACCTATTGCCATAACCACAGCTTTTACATCCACCTTACGGCCGGAAGCAAGCTCGACATGATCAGAATAGATGGCTTGTACGCTGTCACTCAGAATCAGATTAATCCCCTTATCCATCATCTCTTTATGTAAAATTTGAGCCATATCATAATCAAAAGGAGTCATAATCTGATCCATCGCCTCAATCAAACTGACGTTTTTACCGGCCAAACGCAGATTTTCAGCAACCTCAACACCAATAAAACCACCGCCGATTACCGCGACATCGTCAATCTTATTAGCTGTAATGTAGTCCTGCAATTTGCGAATATCGACTACGTTTCTCACAGTAAAAACATTAGGGTCACGACTGCCTTTTATACCAGCCGGACACAGAGCCATCGCTCCCGGTGAAAGTACCAGCTTATCGTATTTCTCATAGTATTCTTCACCGCTGTCGACCTTGCGCACAGTAATTGTCTTCTCTGCACGATTAATCCCGACAACTTCACTGTTGACTCTGGCTTCGAGATTGTATTGGTTCTTAAATTGCTCCGGACTCATCAGCACCAGTTCTTCACTGTCCTCGACCATACCACTGAGATAAAACGGCAATGAACAATTCGAGAATGATACATGAGGACCACGCTCAAACATTATTATGTCCGCTGACTCATCGATACGCCTTGCTCTTGCGGCTACGGAAGCACCTCCGGCCACACCACCTACAATCAAAATTCTCTTACTCATAATGTCTACTCCTGTTCTTTTTATATACCGGCAGAAGCTTACGCCTGCCGATTTAGTTCACTTATTTAATAATATATGCTCATAATACCAAAATTTTATCACACGAAACAACTTTTATATATACTTTTATCACATTGTTAATTAAATCACTAATTACATAGGGTAAAACATCTGTTCCAGATGTTACTTCTATATACAACCAGAGAAGTGTACTATTGAGTCGATAGCAAGGCCGTAACCAATGTGTCGAAGAATTTGAGGAGCAATGCCCAATGTCACAACTTACAGATAGCAGAAAAAAGAAAAGAATAATAAGAATAGTGGTTTTTGCCATTATAGTGCTGGCAGCGGCTGGTTTACTGACATGGAGACTGACGCGCGAAGAACCACCACCGCTTGTGAAAACCGCTTCGCCATACTATGGCAGCATCGCCAGTAAAATGATGGTTTCAGCGCAAATCCAGCCGGGCGCTGTAATAAATGAAAACCCCACTGAGCTGCAGCGTGTGATCAAGGTTCACGTCGAACCAGGAACTCAGATAAAAAAAGGAGACCTACTCTTGACTCTTGACCAGAGTGAGTTGGAGGTTCAAGTATCTGCAGCTGAAGAAGCACGCAGACAAGTTGAAGCAGCAATCGCTGAAGCAGAAACCGCTGAGGCTGAACGGACGGCAGCGCAGAAACAACAGGCAACTGAGGCTGAACGGGCAGCAGCAAATCTAAATACGCAGGCAGCAAACTTAACTGAGAGTATCTCAGATATAACTGCCTCACTGGTCAGACTCAGCACTATGCAGCCTGTTACAGCTCAGGCAAACCCTCAGCTCAGCGCTGAATTGACACAGCTTCTGCAGAATTTTGATCCACAAGCTCCCGGAGCTCAGGAACAGCTTACAGCAGCAGTTACACTCCTGAGTCAGGAGATAATATATACAGAAAACCTTGAATATAGTCAGCTGCTGACCGAGCTTGAGCAAGATCTTGGAAAAATGTCAGCAGACACAACAGCATTGGTAGCGGCACTGACCAGCAGTAATCTTAGCAGCGACTTGACTGGCATCTCTTCAGATTTAACAAGTCAACTGACTGAACAACTCGCCGGCCAGCTTGGCGGTTTGGGAGGTTCGCTCGAATCAGCGCTGGAGCAGGCTATCGCCAATGAAGAAGCTGCGAAAAGGCGGCTTGAGAATTCGAAGCCGGAGCTGAGAGCTTCATCTGATGGAATTATTGTTGAAATCAATGTAATTCCTGGTGACTACGCAGGTCAATCCGAAGCATCATCCTCAGCAGCTATGAATTCTCAGGATTTGTCCGCCTTGCTTGGATTGGGCAGTTCCGCTGATTTGTCAGCGATAAGCGGATTAGCACAGACAGCATCTGCGCAAAACGCTATAGTTATATATGATAATATCCGTCCCATAGCTGTTTTTCAGGCAAATCAGTTTGATGTCGGCCGACTAAGCGAAGGTCTGACTGTAGACTATAATTACGATGGTGTGAGCTACAGCGGTCGCCTAACTTATATCGCTCCCACTGCCAGCGGCACAAGTTTCCAATCAGGCACCACCTCTGCTCTGCCAACAGACCTCAGTAGTCTCAGCGGGCTTAGTGATCTCTCCGGCGAACCAACTCTTGAAGTTAAAATGAGCATAAACGGTCAAAATTTGACAAACTTGATACCTGGTTTCAGCATAAACGCCAGCATCGAGACGCAGTCTGCAGACAACACATTGATATTGCCGGCAGAAGCAATGCGTCGGGAAATTGACAGCTGGTATGTTTTTGTTGTCCGCGATGATGGTATTTTGGAAAAACGTCAGTTCACACCGGGCATACAGGCTGAGATGACGGTAGAAATTCTGGACGGTTTATCCGAGAGTGATTTAGTTGTTCTTAATCCGGCAAGCATACTTACTAACGGTATGGAAGTAATAACAGACGCAACCGCCAACTGATCAGGAGCGTAAAATGCAATTTGAGCATCAAGTTCAGGATATAGTCATACAGCTGGAAGATATTTGGAAGACCTATCAAACAGGAGAGGTCTCACTTACAGCGCTAAAAGGTATCGACCTGACTATCAGGCGCGGTGAATTCGCCGCGATTATGGGGCCATCGGGCTCCGGTAAATCTACACTCATGAATGTAATCGGCTGTCTCGACCAGAAGGATCAAGGCAATTATCTGCTTAATGGCAGATCAATCAGTGAACTCAGCGCCAACGAACTCGCAAAAATACGCAATGAAGAAATTGGCTTCGTTTTTCAATCATTCAACTTATTATCAAAACTCAATCTTAGAGAAAATGTAGAACTACCTATGGTCTATGCCGGAATTGGCCGCAAAGCTAGAACTGAACGGGCGATGGCAGCACTTGACGCTGTCGGATTAGCGGACTGGGCACGGCATAAACCAAATGAGGTTTCCGGCGGCCAGAAACAGCGAGCCGCGATTGCCAGAGCGATAGCTCTTAAACCAGCTCTGATCATGGCCGATGAACCCACAGGTAATCTCGATAGCAAATCATCACATGAGATTATGCAGCTTTTTGCGACCTTGAATGAAGAGGGCACTACCATCCTCCTAATAACTCACGAAGCCGACGTCGCGGCGTACGCCAGGCGGATAATTCGTTTTGGTGATGGGCGAATTGTAGACGATCCGATGAAGAGAGGTGCGGTCGATGTTTTTTGAAAGTATCAAAATGGCAATCAGTAGTCTGCTAAGCAATAAAATGCGGGCATTGCTTACTATGCTTGGGATTATTGTTGGTATAGCTTCTGTCATCGCTATTGTCGCGCTCGGCGAGGGAGGCAAAGATGAGATACTTGGTCAATTCGAACAAATCGGCGCGTCATCATTTATCGTTCGCACAAGTTCAAACCAATCAAACAGCGACTACTTCATCTCACAACAAGATTTAGAAGCGATAAGAAATGATCTTGATTCTGTACGATTGGCTACGGCTTCAAATCAAACAGTCGGGCGTGCGCAGACTGAGCTCGGCAGCAAGCGGATATTCATCAATGCCATTGACTCGGACTACAGTTTCTTCCAGCCTATAGAAATTGTGCATGGCCGTGCTTTTACCGATATGGAATACGAAGATAATTTCCCGGTAGCAATTGTAGACCTGATCACAGCGCAGGCTCTGTTTGGTCGTGAGAACGCGGTAGGAGAAAACATCACAATCGAATATAATAATCGGCTGGCCGAAGCCGTTATCGTTGGTATCAGCGAGTCGGTTAACTCTCAGTTCGCGAGACTTGCCGGTAATTTTGGCGGTGACGATTCAGAGTTCGGTGGCATGCCCGGATTCTTCTATGCCCCATGGCGCTCGCTGCAGGGACTTTTCCCAGAAATTGATAAGCTATCTTCCATCATCGTGATGGCACAGTCACCGGATAGAGTCGACGAAGCAGCGGCTGCCGTCACCCGTCTACTGGAAATCAGGCACGGCACATCACAAGAAGCCAGCTTCCGTACTCAGAAGCTGGCATCCGTGCTTGATCAAATCAATAATGTTGTTAATATCATGACGGTGTTTATAAGTGCTGTAGCTGCCATCTCGCTGCTGGTCGGCGGCATCGGCGTTATGAACATCATGCTTGTATCCGTAACCGAACGCACCCGCGAAATAGGTATCCGCAAGGCCATCGGTGCTTCGACAACCGACATCATGCTGCAATTTATGACGGAATCCGTAATCATGACGATGTTCGGCGGCATCCTCGGCATCCTGGCCGGGTTAGGCCTGGCACAGGGCATCGCCTGGTTTGTCGAACGTTTGGAAGTGGGCAGTATCACGCCAATACTGAGCGTACAGTCAATTATTATCGCTGTGCTGTTCTCAAGCGCTGTCGGTCTCTTTTTCGGCATCTATCCAGCGCGCAAAGCCGCTTCAATGGACCCGATAGATGCTCTGCGCTACGAATAACAGTCTCAGACTTTGCCAACTAATATTTTCTGTCTGCCACCCTCAATACTGGCAAAAGGTCCAACAGTGATTTTACCTGATGGTCTGTTTTCACCATAAAAATCGTTTTCAATACAAACAGGTGTTCCGTCAGCGTTCTCAAACCGTGCTCTTGACTGGAAGGCATAGCCAAGCAGTTCGGATGTTACTATTTTCCCTCCAACGGTGGCGACTTGGTCCGACAGATCGAGGATCAGATATACGTTATCATCCTCGCGGACAATCTCGTACTGTGGATTAAGATCAGCATAACTTGCCGAATCTTCTTCGCCCTGCTTATAAGGCGCCGCGTCACCGAAGTAAAGGTTAGAGGCACAGTACATCGGTAGCTTGGCATGGGCGAAATCTTCTACGCCATGCAATTCCTGCGCCCATTCGCGCCATTGTTCAAGCGTCGGACATTCGTCATAAGCCGCAAGTCCTTTTGGTACAGGTTTGCCGTCAACCGGCTTCTTAACACCATCATGATACCAGTTATCAAATTCCATTTTAGCTTCTTTTGCCAGATTTTCCGCTTGTGAGCCGAGGAAAATATTGTTGTAGTAGCGATTATCGCCGCCCATAATGCGTACCACTCCCATAACCGCTGTTTCATGTGGGAAGTGATACGGTGTGAAGCGGTCGGGAACCGGCTCCAGAGAAATAAATCCTCCGAAGAGATTATTGACATAAGCTCCGCCATGCGACATATCCTTGATGCTCTTCATTGATAGCAGGATGTTATTATCAATAATATAGGGTCCATGGCTGACTTCGATGTAAATATCTTCGATGTCATTATCATACATTAGATTCTGCGTAATCCGTGTACCCTGGGTCTGCCAGTCCATCCAATAGCCCCGGTCGCAGTTGTGTACGTGATTATTGCGAATAACAACGTCAATCGCGGCATGAAGTTTAATACCGCCTATCTCAGCGCCCGCGAACATTCTCTTCTTATGAATATCATAAATGTGATTATCATAAATCTCACTGAATACACAACCGAGATGGCCGCATAT
>JAQVJP010000101.1 GCA_028695145.1 Eubacteriales bacterium | reverse complement strand
TGATACTTGTCGAGCACTTTTTGATAGAGTTCTTCGTACTTGGCGGCATCGTCATCACGACCGATTATCCGTGCCATTTTAACGAAGAGTCCTGTCGAATAAGCAAAATAGGCTGTACAGGTCAGATCATTTGGTGTAGCACCGAAATAGCTGCCTTCCTCGGCATCAAGAGCAACCCAATCACCAAACTGCAGCTTATAATTCCATATATAGTCATTGGAATTATTCTTCATGAAGTTAATCCAGCCCTTCATGCTGTCATACTGTTTCTCGATTATTTTCTTGTCGCCATAATTGAGATACATGGCCCAAGGCATAATAACGGCTACATCTGCCCAGGCTGCCGCTGAATGCGTACCCTGACTAAGCAGCCAGTCATCCTCGGATTGTCCGGCAAGAATATCGGGCACAACATGCGGCACGCCGCCCTCCGGCGTCTGATCAGCGGCGACATCGGTCAGCCACTTGCTGAAGAACTCATAAGTATTCATCAGGTAACAAGCGGTTCTGGCAAAAATCTGAGCGTCACCGGTCCAGCCGAGACGTTCATTACGCTGCGGACAATCAGTCGGTACATCGACGAAATTGCCTTTTAGGCTCCAGTTAACGTTGAGGTTAAGCCTGTTGAGATCCGGATTCGAAGATTCGAAATCACCGGTCTGTTCCATCTCGGAATAGAGTGCCATAACCTCGAAATTTTCAGGTTTTGGTTCACTGCCGGCCGGCCAGGCGGAGATTTTCGCATAGCGGAAGCCCATGAAGGTGAAGCTCGGGTTATATTCGACCATACCGTCGCGGCCATAAGTATATTCAATTGTTTGCTTGGCTCCGCGCAGGTTATCAAGATAGACGTTGCCCTTGCTGTCGAGTGATTCGAAACAGTTAAGCTCGACGCGGTCACCTTTTTTACCTTCCGCCTTGAAACGGATCCAGCCGGACAAGTTCTGTCCGAAATCAAGAACCTGGTCACCTTCCGGTGTTGTAATCAGCTCAAGAACCGGCAGAGTCTCCATATGCTTGACCGGGGCGGCGCGCTGAGCTGTCAAAGTAGAAAAATCATGTTCGAGAGTCGTGACCTTTTGCCAGTTTTCCGCTATGAATCCTGGTTCATTCCAGCCATCCTGTTCGAGAGTAGCGTCATACATCTCACCGTCATATATCTCGGCAAAAGTAATCGGCGATTCTGTGCCCTGCCAGCTGTCATCTGTTACAATCAGGTCTTCACTGCCATCTTCGTAGCGAATCAGAAGCTGAGTGAGTAAAGCGGTACGGCTGCCATAATGGTTTCTCAGACCGACGAAGCCCATCTTACCCTTGTACCAGCCTGCTCCAACCAGCGCGCCGATCGCGTTAGCGCCCTGTTTCAGAAGATCAGTTACCTCATAGCTCTGATAGAGCAGATGTTTGTTATACGAAGTCCAGCCCGGCGCAAGCTCCGCGTCGCCGGCTCTTTTGCCGTTGATGTAGAGTTTATAAAGACCAAGCGCGCTGGCGAAGACATAAGCCTCTTGCACCGGTTTTTTGATCGGGAAATCACGGCGCAGCATAGTCGCGTTTGACTTATCTTTATCCTCCGGTTTCTCGACAGTGACAAAAGCAGCTTTCCATTCTTTTGGATCAAGCAACGATGTCAGGAAACTGACAGGAGCACTGTACTCGGTAGCTCCGGCTGTTGTCGCGACTTTGACCCTAACGAAGTAGCGTCTGGCTGAAGTTAGCAGCACGCCTTCCGGCTGAACATGCGCGGACTGATCTGTCTCGACCACGCCTGAGTCATAAACTATAGCGGTGAAATCTTCATCAGCCGCCAGCTGCAACTGATACGACTGCTGCACAACATTATCGGCATCACTCGCGATGATCCAGCTGAATTGCGGCATATCTGTCACAGCCATCATGTTCTTCTGATAATTTAATCTTAATTCCTGTATACGTGTCATAAGGCCCTCCGGAAATTGTATTCACAGCTAAACTGTGGCACGATAACTATACCTGATACATTGTCTCGCAAAACACGATTTATGTACATGCAATTTTGAGAACTCTATATGGACATTTGGATTGTCCATGCAAAATTATATAAAAATCTATTCTGGCAAAAGCCCGTAATATGGTAATCTGAGGTATCGCTGGAGGTCATGATTGATGATAAAAAAATTGGTTAAACTCAATTTTCGCAATAAACTCTTCCTCATCTATGCCTTTTTTGTGGTGGTTATTCTAACTGTAATCGCCACTATTTACTTCACCCAGAGCAATCGCAGCCTTATAAGCAGCGAACGGCAGACGCTGCGTTATAACGCCGAGCAAATCGGCAGCCGTTTCGACGATACAATCGCGCGCATGGATCATGCCATCGAGTTTTTGCTGTCAGATATCAACGCGCTTGACGGCATAATTACGCTCGGACAGGACTCCGAAGGATCGAAAATACCTCCTGCCTATCTTAATGAGGCCAGTTCCAAGGTACGCAAAACACTTCATTCTTATTTCATGGAGAAGCATTTCTATCGCGTTGTCTATTTCAATCAGAACGGATATGTAATAGCCAATAACAATCGTGATGAAGCACAACTAAACAGCGAAGTCACCATGGAAGATCTTGAGTGGGTGGAACTGGCCAGCAACCGGCGCGGCCAGAGCAAACTGATCGGCCTGCATACAGACGACTGGGGTCTGCAAACTCAGCCCACTGTTTTCTCATTGGTAAAAGAAGTACAAGGCGCTTCGCTGGGCTATATTGAAGTCCAATATCTCGAGTCCGAGCTGGCAGAAACCATTGTCAAGCCGGAAGATCAGTCTAACATTATGCTCTTCACTAATGACGGTCAGCTGCTTTTTGCCGCTGAGAACTTCGACAATCTGGAACATTACAGAGAAATAGCGCTTAGTTCACAGGATGTGGTTGCCGACTATGTCAATCCGGCAACCGGGACAAGAGAAATGGTGGCACTATACCATTCTGACAAGGCCGAAACTGTCATGATCGCGATAGAAGATTATCGCGACATTAGAAGCAGGCAAATGCTGGAAATGTCTTTTATGGTGGTTACCTGGATAATTATCGCGGTTTTATCTATTGTCTTCGTCTGGATTTTTGCTGTGAGGCTTACTCGGCCTATCAAACAGATTGAAACGCTTATCGAGCAAACCGAGATCAGTAATATAGACCAAAAACTTAAGCTGGATAAATCAGTAGCCTCAGATGAAATCATATCGCTTTATAGATCTTACCGTGGCTTGATGAAACGTCTGGCTGACTCTATTGAGAAAGAAAAACAAAGCGCGGCTCTACAGATGCAGGCACAATTCGATACTCTGCAGGCCCAGATCAATCCACATTTCATTTATAATATCCTCAATGTAATTTCCCAGCGCAGTCTGATGGCTGAAGATGAATTAACCTGTGAAATCTGTGGCAGTCTGGCAGATATATTGCGTTATTCAACCAGTACCAAGCACAAGGTTTCAACCATAGAAGAAGAAATGACTTATCTCGAAAAATATTGTTTTCTGCTCAAAACACGCTATCAGCATAGATTTGAATACACAAGTGATATAGATGATAGTATCAAGGATACTTTGCTGCCCAAGCTCACTCTGCAGCAGTTAATCGAGAACAGTGTCTCCCACGGGTTCAGCAACACACCCGAAGTGATGAAAGTCAAAATTTGCGGCTGGATCGAAAACGATATGGTTTACGTTTGTATGCATGATAACGGCCAGGGCTTCTCTGAGGGCAAGATTCAGGAGCTGGAAGCAAGGTTTTGTGAGTTTTGCGAAACATATCAATCAGGCGGTAAGATTCCAGATTTGGAAATCGGCGGCATGGGATTATTCAATACTTACGCACGGCTCTATCTGCTGTACAAGGGCGATCTAATATTTGAACTGAGTAACGATGATGGCGCTAAAATTCTCATAGGTGTGAAATCTGATTCAAGTCGTATGATCAGTCAGGGGGACTAATTGATGTATAAGATAATAGTAGTTGATGATGAGCCAACAGCCATAGATTTTGTAAGAACACTGGTCGAGCGCAAGGCGCCCGACTTCCAGATCGTCGCGACAGCCGGCAACGGCCGCGAATGTCTTGATCTGCTTGATGAGTATCAACCGGATATAGTTATTTCCGATATACGCATGCCGCTTATGGACGGGATCGAGCTGATCAAGCATATCAACAGCGATTATCCGCACATACTAACCTTGCTTATCAGCGGTTACGAAGAGTTTGAATATGCCCGTCAGGCACTAAAATACAATGCTGTAGACTATATAAAAAAACCGGTAGTACCAAGAGTTTTTGCCGAAGTCATGGGCAGAATGAAAACTCATCTTGGCCGCGTCTTCGGCGAAGAGCGAAACAGAGCGATACGCAACCTGACAAAAGGCATTCAGGTCAGCGAACATAAGCTAAGCAAGTATTTCCCAGAAGACGAGTACTACGCCATCCTGATTAGGAAAAACGGTCTGCCCAGACGTTTTCTCGGAACTCAGGAAATAGAGATTTTCTCCGAAGTATATGAATCAATCATTGTCTACGGCCGTGATGAAATGGAAGCGCTCTACATCATAACCCGCGACATGATGATTGTCGGCGACAAAAAAACGCTGCCGGGTTATATCCAGATGCTAATCGATCGCGACAGCAATCATGCAGCCTACACTACAGCTATAGCCACACGGGAGCCCCTGAGCAGAGAAGACTTCAGCGACAAGCTGCGCCAGCTATATCGGGCACTGGACACAAAAACTAAAATCGGCAGAAGTCAGGTGATTTATGTTGAAGATTGTCTGGCCTGCATCAACAAAACTGACAACAGCCAGACAGAAGAAATACGCGAGAAAAACACACAGCTAATTAAGAAACTTGAACATTACCTAACACTACAGCAGAAGGACCGCGTAAGACAGGAAGTAAAAAAAGCATTTAAACTCTGGCAGGAAAATGGCAGAACACAACTGCAGGTAGAAGAACTAATCAATCAAATACTCTTCCTGCTGCGCAATTTCGGACTGGCGCCAAGCTATGGCAGCGGAATTGAATACGATATCGAAGACGCCTTCTACAACGCACCCGACATGGACACACTCGCGGAAAACATCGATCAACTGCTCTTCGGCGACAATGAAGACAGCGGCAGTACAAACAGCCGAATCGACACACCTGAATTCTTCGAAATGGTAAAAGCATACATCAAAAACAATATGGCCAGCCAGCTCTCACTACAGTCAACAGCCAGACAATTCACAATCTCCCAAACATATCTCAGCAAAATGTTTCGCAAATACGAAGACAAATCATTCAATAACTATCTGACAGCAATGCGCATGGAAGAAGCTAAGCGACTGATGAAGAACGAACCAGATCTCTTCATAAAAGACATCGCCAGCATGGTCGGCTACAACGATCAATTCTACTTCAGCCGCATCTTCCGCTCATATACAGGTGTCTGCCCCTCAGACTTCCTCGCCGGCAGTGAGGGATGATGGTTAGGCTTATATGCGTGCGCCGGTTTGCGCCGGCTTATTACCGAACGCCGTCATAATGCGACCACATCCTGAGAACTTTTACCGCTTTTTCATCCTCTAATACAGTATAGACAAGTCTATGCTGATAGTTAATTCGGCGCGAAAAACAGCCGGCAAGATTGCCTACAAGTTTTTCATATGGCGGCGGATTCTGAAACGGATCATTCTTGATAATATTAAGCAGGCTTCTCGCCTTCACTTCAAGACCTGCCTGCTTAATCATTTTTTTATCTTCATTTGCCTGTTTCGCGAAGTAGATGCTGTAGCTCACCATTCTTCATCCTCTTCGTATTTGCTGCAATCTTCCAGATTCTCAGCTGCTCCTGCGATAATTGATTCAGCCATACCTGGAATCTGGTTCAGATAAATCGTTTCCTGAATAGCCTTCCAATCCTCTTCTGAAATCAGTACAGCATTCTCACCTTTATTATTGATGATAGTCACAGGCTCAGAGTTAGCATTAACATCCGAAATCAACTGGTACAGTGATTTTCTGGCATTAGTAGCGTTTATAGTGGTCATACTTCTCACCTCCCATTTTAACACCCTCATTATACCGTACGTTATTACGTACGTCAACTCAAAGCACCTATTATGGCACCGAGGTATTATATGCGTGCGCCGGTTTGCGCCGGCTTGCGCTGGCTGATCCTGAAGATGACAAGTCCACAAACAGCAAGGAAACTGAAAATATAATAGACAATTTCAACACCGAAATTCTCAGCCAGAATTCCGCCGAAGAAATTACCGGTAATACCCGACAGCCCGAAGCCGACAGAGGTCGCGAGCGTTATAGCGGTTGACTGAGCGTGATCCGGAGTTATCAGGCTGACGTAAAACAACAACGCCGGCAGATATAGGCCAAACGAGAGAGCCTGGAGAACTTGAACAGCGATCACCAGCTCAAGCGTCGGTGCCAACACAGTCAGCAGCAATCTAAGCGCGGCAAAAGTAAACGACACCGTAAGCAGCGATTCTACTTTGAACCTGCGCAGAAGTTTCGTAGCACTAAACATAATCGGAACTTCGCTGGCCGCCAGCATAAAAGAGCTTATACCGAGATGCACCGATGTACCACCATGGTTGGCAATAAGAATCGGTTGAAAAGTACCAATAACAACCATGCTGAAACCATGCAAAACCATGGATACAAGAAATATGGTGTATTTGCGAATCCTCAGCAATTCCCGCACAGTAGCGAAAAACGAACTCTGTCCCACCTTGCGCGGAGACGTTTTAACATTATCGAGCATCAACGCGGCAATCACGCAGAGAGCGGCAACAATAGCATGCAGCCAGAACATTTTGTCCAGACCCGCGACATCGTAGAGTTTACCGGCAATCAGCGCCATAGAAGCATACAGCAGTGAACCAAGACCACGAGTAGCACCATAATTTAAATAAGGATGCTTATTGCGCAGACGCATCCCCCAACTATCAATAACACTACCCATACTCTTCTCAGCAATACCGGTCAACAAAATCGCAATAAGCGCCAGCGGAAAAATCGCGATACTGGCCTGTACGAAAAAAGCCAACGGAATACTAAGAATCATCATAACGATGACGATAACTTTTACCGGGATATAAAAATCAGCAATATAACCCATCAGCGTAGGCGAAATCACGCCAATCACTGACATCAAAGTCATAATCAAACCAATGCGGAAATCTGAATAGCCATTACTCTTCAGATAGAGAACCAGAAAAGTATGAAACGAGCAGATGGCAGCAAAAAACATACCCTGCACACCGCCATACCAGAAATTGAGCCTACGGCTGTTCTTCTTCTGCTGAGGCGTCAAAATATTATCATCGTTGATACCGGCGGCACGAGGGCCGAAGCGGCTGATCATTCTGTTTATCCAGGTCATCAAATATCTCCAATAGTAAGAATAAGTTCGTATATATGCAGCACGTGTGTGCGGCTGCGTGCGGTCGCGTGCGTGCGTGTGCGTGCGTGTGAGTGTGTGCGTGCGCGGCTGCTTGCGTGCGTGTGCGTGCGGTCGCAGTTAATCGCCGCCACTCGGCGAATTGGTGTTTCCGGACACATCGTCCACACTCGACGAGCTGCCGAAGCGGCTCTCCAACAGCCAGACCACCGCGAACCCAACAACAGCCAGCGGCAGATAAATCAGTATGTTACCACCTTCAGGCATAATCAGCAACCGGGCAGAACCAACAATCAATCCGGCGAAGAGCCAGCCCAAAACATTGCGATGCCTGGCATAAACCCGATCAACAAGATTGGAAAGCCCAATAATCCCCAAAGCCGCACCAAGACCAAACACCAGCAGCCACGGCAAATCAAGTCGACTCAAAGCAAGCATAGCATCATCATAAACACCCATAATAATCAGCACCGAGGACCCCGGAACCCCAGGCAAAATCATTGCCGCGCTGGCCAGAGCAGAAGCAATCGCAACAAGCAGCATGCCCGGCCGCTCAGAAACCTGACCACTAAAATCAGAAAATCCGGCCAGACACCAACCGGCCACCAAACCAAAAGAAGCACTAACCAATCCACTTGCGCCAGGCCGCGGCACCGGACGGACAACAGAACGAACCGAAGCCAACACACTCCCAAACAGCAACCCCATCAGCGGCACACGGTAAGAAGTCAACATAAAACCAAAAACCCAACCACCGGCATAAACTCCAGCCGCCAAGCCAACGGCAAAAGCCACCCACGGCAGCAGGCGAAGCCGTGCCAGATCGTGCATCAACAACTCATACAAACCCAGGATCAAAATCAAAGTCCCACCACTCATACCCGGCAGCACAATAATCAAGCCCACCAACAAACCTTTTAGCAAGCGTGAAACCTGCTCGTTAACCGGAGCAGATAA
>JAQVJP010000100.1:2821-8714 GCA_028695145.1 Eubacteriales bacterium | reverse complement strand
TTACACTAATGGCGTCTCTTGTCGGTATTACAGCGCTTATTTTTGTGGCAAAAGGCGATGTCTGGGGGCAGATTCTGACAGTTTTATTCAGCCTCCTCTATGCCATTATTTCTTTCAATTTCAGATACTACGGCGAAATGATCACTTATTTAGGTATGACCGCTCCCATCGCTGCGATGTCAGTAATAACCTGGCTGCGTAATCCTTATGCCGATACTACAGAAGTAAAAGTCCATCAACTTAACAAGCGTCAAAAATTATGGCTGGTAATTCTAACCATATTGGTCACATTTGTCTTCTATTTCATTCTTGAAGCGTTTGGTACAGCTAATCTATTGGTCAGTACCTTATCGATCACTACAAGTTTTTCCGCTTCTTATTTGCTGATGTTTCGAAGCCCCAATTATGCTCTGGCCTATGCAGCCAATGATATCGTGTTGATAGGGCTATGGATACTCGCATCAATCGATAATATATCTTATCTTCCTATGACAGCTTGTTTTGTTATGTTCTTTGTTAACGATATATATGGTTATAACAACTGGATAAGGATGAAACACAGACAACAATAATGCCCCTCACTCTTCTTCCAGTCCATCAAGATACTTTAAATCTTCAGGTGGCACCATAACTTCTTGTGATAGAATAATTCAGAAGAACTCATGTAGACAAATAATAACATTCTGTCAATATATGTCATTATTCCTCCGATGCGACTATAATGAGATTAGACATAAGTATATTTTAGTCGTCAAGCTGGGGGTACAAAATTATGAGTCGTTTTTGTAGAAATTGCGGAGCTCCTCTCTCAGACGAAGCTCAATTCTGCACTAATTGCGGTACTTCAACGGTCTTAACGAGTCCGGCAGTGACAGGCAGCAGCCCCTATTATCAGCCATCGCAGCAGCCTACGGCTCTATCAGGACTGATCAAAAACAGTTTCACACAGGCAAAAGCCGCCCTCGCGGCCTATTTGAAAAACCCCAAACAGCTGATTCCTGTGATTATTCTGGCTGTTTTCTGGATCGGTCTCGGCGTACTTCAGGCGCTCGGCATCAAGCCTTGGCCTCTTAAGTTCCTGTCATTTCTGACCTTCGCTCAAGGCGGTCTCTTCGGCGGATTCTGGGGCGCGGTCGGCGGCATAGTCGGCAAAGCGATCTTCGCATACTTCGTAAGTGCTCTGCTTTTGCCAGTGTTTACTGGGAAAGCTTCTAAGAAGGCTATTTCTGAAGGTTTCCGCAGATTCACCTCCGGCTTCAAGCAGTTCAGTCTGGGTATGGCAGCCGCTCTGCTTATGGGCATCGGCGCTGCTCTGATCGTATATAACTTCTTGTCCGGAAACTCAACCCTGATCAACAGTATGCCGGGATTGGTGGGTTTCGTACTGGCATTACGCACAATGATACGACAAACTGGCTTCTTATGGAATTTATTACTGATGATTGCAGGCAAACTGTCAAAAGGCAAGCTGCCTGCCACGATTACTGTTCATCGCTTCTTCAGCGGCTTCGCGGCCGGCGGCCTGGCAGGCGTCGGTCTGTCAGCTCTGCCCTGGGCTTACTTGCCTTACTTGGTCGGTCTGGTACTTGTCGTTGTGGGCATCGTACTCGGTGTAATTTCTAAATCGCAGAAAAGCATGAAACAGACAGTCTCTTTACTTCTGATTATTATGCTTCTGTTTACAGGCATTACCGCTAGTGTATTCGATGGTTTTACCGTATCAGCTGAAGGTGAAGGTGTTTGGGAATATGTGGGTGTCGACTATATTGATCCCCCTGAGGGCAATAATCAAACAACGTCTATCAGCGACGGCTATGCCAGCCAGAGAGTAGTCAGCCCGGAGAGCGGAGATGTCTATGAGGCATCAGCCAGATGGACCGCACCGGGTACAAGCTATGAGGCGGGGCAGATAGTTAAAATCACTATCAGTGTTCAGATCGATAACTATGTCTGGAACGGCGAGGATGACGGCTATATACATATGGGCCTTAACTATATGTCCACCATGATCGCGGCTAGAATAGATATAACAGATATAGGTTATGGCGGAGCTACTAGAGCCAGCATTGATTTAGATGATGCAGATGGCAATTATAAATGTGAAGTCAGCACATTCAATGGTGAGATCGTTAAGCAGAGCGAGAGCAGAGAAGTATTTGCTGAATTTCCTGCCGGGCGAACCGATGGAGAGCAAATAAGCGTTCATGTTCATAGCCAGGGAGGGCTCGCACGCTATAATTATGTATGGCATGCTGCTCCTGTTGAAACCACTCTGCCTGTAGAAACTGAGCCTTATGAAACTGAACCGACAACCGAATGGTCAGATCCCTATGAAACTGATGAAGATACTCAGCCTGTTGATCCTGAAGACATGGAAGGCGAGGACGGCGAAGACGGCGGACCATACGAACATGCTGGTGTTCTGGCCACTGTTCTTATCGCATTGGTCTCAATCATTTCAGCAATAATTGGTGCCGCGCTCGGGGCTTTTGCCGGTATAGCAGGAGGCGCAGCCGGCGGCATGGCAGCTGGCCTTGTACCACCTGAACCTGATATTCCACCTGAAGCATATGTCCCGCCAGAACCCGAATACAGAGTGATTCAGTCCAATGCGCGCGGTTCAACCATTATGATCCAGCGTGATCCGGTAACTGGTGAGTGGATCAACTCAGAAACAGGCAACCCCTTCGACCTGGAAGCTCATGAGCGCAACGAGGCCGAATACATTGAGAAATTTAATGATCATGTCGAAGATAATGAAGAGCTGGAGCGCACCGGACAGACCGCCATGCAACAGGCTCTTGATGCCATCACCCAAGAACAGGAAGAGCGTGAAGCAATAATCGACTGGCTGCGCCGTATGCAGAACTCAGCCGGCGATCTCGGCATGGGCGAAAAAGGTGAGATAGATGATATGTATGGCCGTTTGGGCCAGGAGATAGATCGCATAGCTGCTGGCGGAGAAGTAGATGCTGACCGAATCATAAAAATTCGTGATTATATCAGCAAACGTGCCAGTGGAGAGCATGTGACACCAGATGATCAGCCTCCGGAAGAGAGCACCTTGGACTTGTGGCGACAAGCAGCTATCGAGACCGGCAGGAATCTCTCGCAGGTAACTAACGAGGACGGCAGCACATCATGGAGTGGTCTGGTCGGACGCGTAGCTATTGCCGGATTAACCGGCGGCTCTTCTGAATGGGTATTTGTTCCTATGGGCAGCGTCTACACCATGAAGGATGCAATAGATCGTGGCGAGAGCGGCCTCAGCGCTGCTACTGCAGGTGTCACTGATGCCGTGATCCAATACGGCGTCGGCAAAGCTTTTGCCGGTATAACCAGCGCGGCTGGCGGAGCTGCAAAAGGAGTCTTCAAGGGCGCTGCGACAGGCGGTCTAAAAGGCGCGGCAAAAGGCGGCCTCAAGGGTGGATGGAATAGCCTTAAATCTACCGGCCGGCAAATGTCAAAAGAAGCCCAGGATCTGTTCAGCCGTAAGGCCTGGCAGGCTACGACAACCAAGTTGGGGCAATCACTGGGCAGAGGAGTCAGTTTGTCGCAGTCCGAGAAGCTGAAGCTAAATCAATTCAGCGACGCCTTAAAATCAGGTGACCCCCAGAAGATAAGCAAATTATATAAAAACGGCGGCATGAAGGATCTGGCCAAGCTGCAGCAGAAGGGCGTCATCTCAGCTAAGGCCGCTCAAAAATGCAATCAGGCACTGAGCTCACAGGTCAATGACTCTATCCGCAAAGGTACATTTGATACGATCAAGTCTATGAATAACAGTCACAAGTCACTGAATCTGCGTGTCGAGGATGTAATCGTCGGCGACAGCGGCTCAAGCGCACGCAGTGCGGTCACACGGCTTAAGACTGATTTCGACAGGACTCTGATTCCGAAATTCAACCAGGATGGTCTCAAGGCCTATGCAAAAGCCAATAACATGAGCGTTTCAGATGCCTATGATGACCTCTGCAAGCAGTTTAGAACCGCACACGAGGCAAATGTCGACAAGGCTCTTGGCCAGGCAGGACTTGATGCCAAATCTGTAGGCTACAAGTCATATGACAGAATCGGTTCCGCTTCCGGCCAGGCCGATTCCTATACAGAAGGCTTCACCAACGCCCGTCAGGCGGCAGCTGGTTCCGGCGAAGTCTTCAAGGTCAAGGCTGACGGCACGGTTCGCAATTACAAGGTCTCCGGGCAGACAGTCGTCGATCAGAACAGGCTCAATAACGCAATGTATAAGTCAACCGATATTCTCGACGACACGACTAAGATCTCACCAAATGAGGTTCCCTCAATCGTGAAGCAGCAGGTCTCTTCTTTGAGCAGCAGCCCCAACGATCCTCTGACTGTGGCAAAAGCGCTCGGACGTACCGAGAAGGGCGCGAAGCTGCTTGGCGGTTCGCTTAAGGATCCCAAGCTGACACAGGCAGCCTCTGAAATCTACGAGGATCCCGGACGCACGGCCGCAGTCCTGAAAAAATACGGATTCACAGATCAAGCCGGCAATGCCGATCCATCGAAATTCTGCCAGGCCGGCAAGGATGCTGTAACCAATTTTGACAAAACACTGAAACCATAACGACCGCATTTGAGGAGGATAAGATCATGCATATTCATAACGATGAGTGGATCATAACCGCTGCTGAAATTGAGGCAGTTTTGTCCAGAACACAATGCAGCCAAGGCCCATTGGCTGTTCTACCATCTATTCCCAACCAAGATGCGGCCAAAAATGAGAATACAGAATCCGGGCAAAAGCCTTCCTCTTCGGATGATTCTGACAGCGAGCTCTTGTCGGCCTGTATCTGTGTGCTGGCAAATCCTGAGCGGGTAGTGCGCATGCACAGCAATGTCGCAGACAGTTCAGTTAGTCGTTCGATCATGGCAACCGGCGCCGCTCTACCGGGAGTCTGGGTCACAATAACAGGCTCAGCAGAGCCTTTTCGCATCAGCATGCGCTCTGATCCGGAGCTTCGTTTTCTGGTTAGCGATATGTTATCTGCAGAAACAACATACAGTCCCAGTCTTATAAGCTGCGGCTTATCAACAGAAGCGGCGCTCGTGCTTATGGCCTGCCTCGATCAATCCAGAAGGTCATGGCTGGTCTCACTGCTTAAGCATTTAGAGCCAATAAGTATTTTCTCTGTTGAAGATATCAATTTCTGTCTATCCGAGGGTAAGATCGAAGATTTCAGATGGACTCTGCCTCTGGTTGACAAGCTGCTGCCAATACCGATTGATGAAATGGCTTTTAGAGCGGATCCCGGGCCAGCGCTTATGGAGCTTGTCGGGTCAGGTCTGATTGAGACAATAAACGAAGAAGCAAATGTGTTCGACTGGACAGAGGCTGGACGCGTTCTTGCCGAAGGGAATCGACAGGCCGCAGCGCGGCTCGTGCTGGCTCAGAGCTTCCTCCTGCCAGACGATGATATCGCTCACGAGATAATGTTACTTACGCGCACACCGCTGGATGTTTTTCTGATTATGGTGAGTGGTGCTGATGCTTCGCTGATAACTATGCTGCCCGGAGATATTGATTCTCTGCTTGAGCAGGTTTTCGTCGCGCCTTTTGCACAGAACAGCGAACCGGAAACCGATGATTCTGAAGCTGCGGCAAGCGAGTCTTCTGCTGCAGTGCAGGCTGAACCAATAGCTCCTTCTGCGTCAAGTACAGCCGAAGCTGTACCGACCAAGCGATTCTGTACACAATGCGGCGAGCAATTGATGGCGGGAGCTAAATTCTGTCTGAAATGCGGAACTCCGGTTAATTGATAATCATTATAAGATATAATCATAATATTCAAGCCACGGAGGCACCGCATAATGAGTATCAGCAGGCGAACAAATATAGCCATCGTTCTAATTTCTGCACTAGTGACAGTGG
>JAQVJP010000100.1:0-2721 GCA_028695145.1 Eubacteriales bacterium | reverse complement strand
ACTCCGGTTAATTGATAATCATTATAAGATATAATCATAATATTCAAGCCACGGAGGCACCGCATAATGAGTATCAGCAGGCGAACAAATATAGCCATCGTTCTAATTTCTGCACTAGTGACAGTGGTTATACTGATGCTTGCTGTTAGATTACCGTTTTATATTAAGAAACATGATGAAGCAATCATTGTCACAGAAGCGGACGGAATTTATAATTTGTCGGATATTTCAGATAATGCTGCCTCATACAAATTGTTACCCGGCGCTTTTTTCTATCCAGAACAGCTGCTCAATCCTGTTGATATCGAACAAGCCGAAGCAGTTCCATTGGCTGAGTATAATGATGTAAATGGTGCCGATTATCTGACGCAGAGATTTGTGATTATTCTTCCCGATAGCAATAAGGTTTATCGCTTACAAATAGAAGTGTCAGGACGCCATGCAATGCGCATCTATGCAAATGGCGCTTTTGTCGGAAGCAGTGGACAAGTTGGAATATCTAAAGAAACTTCAGAAGTTTGGGAAAATAATACGGTTTGTTATGCTTCTCCAACCAATGGGCGTATTGATCTTATCATTCAATTGTCACAATTTTATCATTTTCGCAGCGGAGCAAGAATAGCCGAGCTCAATTTGAGTGATTCAGCTTACTACGACGATCCATGGCTAAGCACTGAGCTGAAGGGTATGATTCTGATAGGGGCTTTTGCCGGTCAGGCTATAGTGCTATTACTTGTGTTTTTTTTATTATCAAGAACACCTGCAACTTTGTATTTTGCGTTTGGATGTCTTGCAGTAGCATTGCGTGAAGCTGTTCAGAGCCAGGCATGGACCTATTTCCCTATTTCTGGAAGTCAGTCATTCGTACTCGAATATTTAAGTGTGGTTTTGATAACCGTATTTGTATCTCTATATCTAGGTCAATATATCCAAAATCATATTCTTAGAGTGATACAATACCTATCAATATCTGTGTCGATCATATTTGGCATTGTAATTCTGTTCGGAGATTCTACCCTATACACATCACTAATTTCTTATTATCAGTTATTTTTGGTTGTTCTGATAATTCCAGGCGTCGGGGGACTGTTTTGGTCAATGCGCGACCTTGGTTTAGAACAAGGAGCAGCACTATATGGTATTGCCGTGTTTTTTTTGGCAGCAGTGAGTGACATCGTCATGTATAACAATATCTTCGGTTATCAGCACCCAAAAACACCAGTTACAGAAACATCTATGCTAGTTTTTGTCTTGGCACAGACGGTTTCTCTCTTTTTAATGAATAATCGTATTCTGACTGAAGCAAAACAGGCGGAACACCAATTGACGCTGGAAAAAGCAGCACTTGAGAAAGTGAATCGTTTGAAAACCGAATTTTTAGGCAATGTCTCACATGAGCTGAAAACTCCGCTCACAGTAATGTCTGGTTATGCACAGAGCACACGCCAAATGGCAGAAAATCAAGACTCGATCGACAAGTCTGAAATTAAACGCAGAATGAAATTGATTTCTTCAGAAGCTGAGCGTTTATCACTTATGGTCGGACAGATTTTGGATGTAACACGTATGGAAGAAGGCCAGATGACGATGGAACGCAAACGTTGCTATCTTGATGAGGTTATTTATAAAACTGTCGAGACGCATTACCCATTACTAAACAAGAACAATAATCAACTGAATATAAATATAGAGCATGCTTTACCGGCAGTTTATGCTGATCCAGCAAGAATTTCACAAGTAATTGTCAATCTAGTTTCAAATGCTGTTCGATTCACGCATGATGGCCAGATTAGAATTGATGTAAATAGAGATGGTGATCACATAGAAATATGTGTAAGAGATACAGGTTCAGGTATTTCTGAGGACAAATTACCGCATGTTTTTGATCGTTACAATTCTATCATCGGTAAGCAAGGAAGCACCGGTACCGGTCTTGGGCTGTTCATTTGCAAGCACATTATCGAGCAACATGAAGGAAAAATATCAATCGCAAGTGTATTTGGCGAGGGTACAAGCGTATGCTTCAAACTGCCAGTTGACGAGACAAGCTCTTAACAATAACGAACCTTACTGAAAATATATTCTCCTTTTCCAGAATTACTCAGCTCAAACCAGCCTCCGTCATCCGCGTGCAGTTTCTTACGCAAATTGGCAACATGAACAGCAACAGTGTGTGCCGCCCCCGGGGAGCTGCCACCCCATGCTCTTCTAAATATTTCGTTATAGGTTAGACGCCGCCCGGCAAAGAGAATAAAACATCCTAATAATTGCATTTCTTTTTGCGTTAAGGAAATTTTCTCCCCACATAATGTTGCTTCTCCAAGCAAAAAATCAATCGATAATGGAGCTAACTCAATTCGCCCAGCAGATGATATACCAGATCTTCGCAGCTGAGCTGCAACTCTTGCACTCAACACTGAGAGGTCATATGGCTTGGTCACATAATCATCAGCGCCTTGAAGCAAGCCTTTGACAACACTGTCATTTTCATCTCTGCAGGTCAAAAAAATCACTGGTGCATTTGTAGATTGTCGGATTTCATCGCAAAATTCAAAGCCCGATCCGTCAGGCAACATTACATCAAGAAGTATCAGATCCGGATTGAATTCTTCCAACATGAATCTTGCATGTTCAAGTGTAGACGCACAGTGGATAACATATCCCTGAGACTCAAAATATTCGCGGTTTATATCCATTACATCAGTTTCATCTTCTATTAGC
>JAQVJP010000099.1 GCA_028695145.1 Eubacteriales bacterium | reverse complement strand
TCAGGTGATGTGAAGATAACCGCAGCGAAGGCTCTTGGTGAAATAGCGCTGATTATTTCCTGATCATTGCTATCGGTTATGGACATTTCAGTGTCCGCAGCGATGTTTGTTGTGAAGGCCAATACCGTTTGTGAGCTGCTTGACACAGATTGTGCCATACCGCTGCTGCCTACAGCCAGCAGTGTACCTCCTGTGACTTCAAAACTTCCGTCATAGTCGAGTGCTCCGTTGGCACTGTTTGATGGACCATAGACGATTACTGTACCACCGCTCATGTTGGCTGTTCCGTTCACATCGATGCCATCTCCCTCTGCGTTTACAGTAATGTCGCCGCCATTTATCTCAAGCTTCTGATCACCTGCTGTACTGAAGGTATTTTGTCCTGGTCTGCCACCCATAGCTGAAGCGTCCTGTCCACCAGCGATATTAATACCATCATCCGATGAAACAACATCTACTATACCGTCATTCAAAATGATGTTTTTGCCTTCGATTCCTTCGTATGACTTGGAAATGGTTATTTGTCCGCCGTTTATGGTGACTGTGGCATCAGCATGAATGCCATCATCACCGGAAGCCATTTCATAAGTGCCGGCATCAATTGTAATTATTCCGTTGGAGTGGATAGCATCATCTGTTGAGTTAATGGAGAAGCTGCCACCTGAAATTTTGATTGCGGTCGCGGCTTTTAGCGCTTTGAGACTATCACTTGAAGTTGTTACAGAGTCATTTGCCACGTTTTCGCCACTGTCTGCCAAACCTGCTGCCGTCAGTGTATATGCGGTGGTTGATTCATCTTCGGTTTCAGGTGTGGCTTCGCTGTTAGCGTCCGGCGTCATGCCACCTTCCGGCATCGTGCCGCTCTCTGGCATAGTGCCACCTTCAGGCATAGTTCCTCCGGGAACTCGATTTCCGCGTCCGCCGCCGATACCGCCACCGAAGTCACCCATAGGATTTTCTGTTACTCTATCGGCAAGCGCCTGGCTGCTGCCTTCTCCTGTTTTGATATCAAAATCACCATCTTCGATAATTAACTGGCCTGCTGCCTGTATACCATCAGCTCCGGCATTAATAGTGTAAGTTCCGCCACTAATGATGATATGCCCCAGAGTCTGGTCATTGGCATTGCTGCTCTTAATGCCGTCGCCGCCACTGGTAATAGTTATTGTACCGCTGGAGATGACCAGCAGATCACGCCCGTTGATGCCATCATCGCCGGCTTCAATATTGAGAGTTGCCTGGCTGATCATAAGATCATCGCGCCCGTTGATACCGTCTGACCATGTTGTTGTAATCGAGAGACTGCCGCTGCCGGTAATAGATAAATCGTCTTTGCTGTAGATGGCTGATGTAAGCTCGTTTTCTTCTTCTTCGTTCGCTGATGTTATGTCATCTGATGTTGCGTCTCCTGTTTCAGCTTCAACATCAGTTGGCTCACTGCGTAGATCTTTGACTGAGTTTTCAGTTCCTTCTGCCAGAATGATAATTGTCTTAGCTGAGTTGCTGATAAATATTGGTGCGTTTGTCGAACTGGTGATGTCAGCGTTATTTAGAACCAACTTAACCAGAGCTTCATCAGCTGCGTCAACAATAACCTGTCCTTCAGCAATCGCGCCGCTGATAACGTATGTGCCCGCTTCAGTGATTGTAACTATAGATCCATCCTCATTTACAATCGCGCCGCTGCCGCTGACACTCATAGTGTTTGCTTCGAGCGTTATAGCAGTGGTTGAAGTGTTATCCCAGGATGCGTCAGTATCTTCTGTTTCCCATTCTGCTGTTGGTGTGTATTCTGCCCAGACAAGTAGTTCTTCATCCGTAAGATCGACTGCCGAGGAATCTGAATCAGTGATGTCAGTGTCATTGGTAGAAGCGTCGTTGCTGTTTTCGTCTGAACTACTATCCAAGAGCTCACCGTTAGCATTTGTTACTTCCCCTGATGCAGCCGTTTGCTTATCTCTCAGCATAAGATAAACGATTGTTCCTGTAAGTGTCATTGACATGACCAGCATGAGACTGAGTCCTGCGATCAATAGTTTTTTGTTTTTATCAAACATAATATGTTCACTCCATTTCGATATGATTGAACTTTTGCCGGTATCATTTAATCAGCACCAGGCTACATCTCCTGTACTATCAATGCTGAGTGATATTGCCAGATTACTGTTGTGGCAGCGTAGCTTATCAATCATGACACGAGGTTGTGCTTCCGCGATTAGGCTGATTCTGTAGGTAAGTTCGTAGAGGCTACCGAGCTCAACTGTTTTAATTCTGATAAGCTCGAAGCTGTCAGCGTATTGACTAATGATTGGTTCAATAACGTCGTTATAGCTGATATCTTCCGGCACCATGATTTTGACCAAATGACGATTTTGCTTACTGTTCTGGCCGAAATGGGTCGCGCTTAGTATCAACATTACTAAACTGATGATTACAGCGAAGAGTACAGCGTAACCGAGATAACCCATACCGCAGGCCAGTCCGATGGCCAGAGCGAACAGTACCTGCGCGATATCACGGGGGTCACCGGGCGCGCTGCGGAAGCGGATGATTGAGAAGGCGCCTGCAAGACTGAAGGCTCGTGCGACATTGCTGCCGATCAGAAGGATGATTATAGCAAGAATAGCCGGAAGAACCGCAAGGGTCAGGGCGAAACCTTGATTATTGTTGCGCTCGCGGTTTGTGCGCTGATAAATGTAGGCGAGAAATATTCCAATGGCAAAAGCCGTCAGTAGTGAGAATATCAGCTGTGTTGGTGTGACGCTATCGGTTGCACTTGTGCTTGTAAGGGTAGAGAGTATTGAATCGAACATGGTATTTCAGCTCCTTGATAATTATTTTTTTCGCGGCAAGAGAGTTGGAATGATTTGCCGTATTTGGAAAAACGATTGGGATAAATGTGATTTGTGCTCAGGTGCTCAGTCAACCATAGTGGTATACTGCGCGGAGTTTTTATCTCAAGCAGCCATTGATCTGGTTCGATCAGCTGCCTGCCGAAGTCACCGGCTGTTAGATCAAGATGTTCACTGCGCCAGCGAATATTGCGATCAAGTGATACTCGCAGACCGCTGCTGTCTCTGGCGGCATAGGCTAAACGATCATAAGCGACATACCAGGCCGGCCGCAGATTATAGCGCTTAAGAAGAGAGCAAACCTCTTCAAGTACAAGAGGGTCGCACTTGTTGTCTTCCGGTAATTTTCTGCCTCCGGTTTGCAGAAGTCTTAAGGCGTCCTGCAGCTGGATACGTGTCCGGCGTTTATTCACTTTGCCTTTGTATTTCTTCTTGATCTCGAGATAAATCAGATCATCAGGTTTGGGAACGCCATAGGAGCGCAGTCTTAGCTTCTCCTTGTATTCAGGTCTGGCGAGACTCTGCCTGATCAGACTGAAATCCCGATCGTCACAATAGATATTTGTAATAGAATATGTCTGCCCCAGGGGATTACAGGCATCTGCCTGCATCTGTTCATCCAGGAGCTGGCATAGAGCGATTTTTTGCGTGTTGCTGATGAGGTATTTCTGTTCAAATCTGTTGAAAATATCGCGTGCCATATCTGTCATCCTTTCGCTTATTGTAGCTATAGGATAAACTCGCGATGTGACCGCTTCATGTGCTTATGTGAAAACTAACTGAAATTTACAAGAGGAAGTTCAAACCAGAAATTGCTTCCGCCTTCCGGGCCTGAGGCTATGCCATAAGCTGCCTGATGTTGGTCGAGTATCTGTCGGACAATTGATAAACCAAGTCCGGAACCGACTATACTTCGTTTGTGGTTCTTTTCATTTCTGTAATATCTATCCCAGATTTTATTGATCTGGTCTTCGGGGATGCCGTCACCTGTATCGATGATTTCCACTCTTACATGATTGCCGGAACGTGTCGCTTGTACCGTTATATTTAGATCGCTGCCAGTATAATTTATGGCATTATTAAGTAGATTTGTCAGCACCTGGCCGATGCGTTTCGCGTCAGCACTTACCGTTAAATCCTGCTGGATTTCGCTTGTGATTTTATAGCCGTCGCGTTCGGTCATGACTGAATAACTGTGCACCATGTCTTCAAGCATGCTGCTGATATCAAGTGGCTTAATATCAAGTTCCTGTGTGCCGGATTGTATATGAGACATATCGAGCAAATCATTTACCAGACTGTTCAGGCGTTTGGTTTCGTCTATAATAATCTGAAGATTGTATTCGTTGTTTTCTCCGGGTAGATCGCGCATTACTTCGGCATAGCCGCCGATCATGGTCAGAGGTGTGCGCAGATCGTGAGAAACGTTGGCGATGAGATCGCGTCGAAGTTGTTCGACCTGTTCAAGATCGCGTGCTGTCTGGTTGAGTGTTGACGCAAGCTGAGATATCTCCCTATAGCCTTCTGCTGTGAAGGTTACGCCATAATTGCCGGCCGCGAGCTTCTGTGATTGTTGATTTATTTCTTCCATTGGTTTGGCGATTCTTCTTGATTGCAGAAGAGCCAGAATTAGTGATAAAAGCAGCATCGCCCCGGATACAATGAGTAGTTGTAACCTTAAGGTGCTCACTGTGCTGGCAACGGGTGACAGTCGCGCTCTGGCCATGACCAGGACAGTTTCACTTGATATATCGGCGGTTACTGTTTCTTTTGAGTTCATTTGTGTCAGTATGGCATAAGCCATTTCATCATTTGGTAGTTTTTCAAAATAGGGGAGATGTCCGCTGAATTGGTCAGGGTTGAAGCTGGTCTGAGTGTCAGGATTGTCCTGCTCATCTTCGTCATCAGCTGAATCATGTTCTATCTGTGGTTCGTCATATTGCTCAAGGTAAGATCCGCCGTTGTTTTCCGCCAGCTGATAATAGTTGCTGAAATCTATTGGCATCAGCCGCTGCACTTGATTACTTCTTGTTGATGTCTGCATAATAAGTGACTGACCATTATCGCCAACTATGCTGATCTGGATATCGTTATCTTCACTTAATCGATCGATAAGAGATTGTAGATTGTCATGGTTGATATTCTCAACAATGGCTGCTACGCTGCTCTTGATTGAGGAGGCTTTTACCGATTTATAAAAGGGCTCAAGAAAAACTGTTTGGAAGAACCAGAGCAGCATCAGCAGTGCTAATGAGAAAATGATAAATGAATTGAAGAGCTTCCATTTGATGCTTGGATTCTTCCTGTATTTGAATATCCCCATTAAACACCTCTGTATTCAACTTCGCTGCCGCCGTCAAATCGATAGCCAAGACCACGCAAGGTGCAGACACAGTCTCTGTATGTTCCGAGATTGTTGCGAATCATCTTTACGTGTGTATCGAGAGTTCGATCGTCACCGTCAAAATCATAACCCCAGATTTCGGTGATTAATTGATCTCTGGTTAATGCTATGTTCCGGTTCCTGGCCATGTATAACAGCAGTTCGCAAGCTCGTGGTGTCAGTTCGGCCGGTTGTCCATCGACAATTACTCTGTGTGCGGCGAAGTCGATCAGAAGGCCAGATCCAGTGGATAATGCCTGTTTTTCGATTAGTTCTGTACAACTACTATCTGACTGTTGCAGGCGCTGATTGCGTGTAATAAGAACATTCAGGCGCAGCATGAGTTCACGTGGCGAAAACGGTTTGACCATATAATCTTCGATACCGAGCTCGAACCCGTGGATTTTGTCATATTCTTCGCCACGAGCTGAGAGCATGAGCATAGGAATGAATTTATTTTTCAGAATCTCAGCTGCCGCTGAGAACCCGTCCAGTTCCGGCATCATAATATCCATTACAACCGCGTCGTAATTATTTGTCCGACATAAATTGACGGCTTCTATGCCGTCTGCTGCTTCGGTTACCTGATATTCATAAAATTCTGCGTATTTACGCACCATGCGCCTTATGTTGGCTTCGTCATCTACTATCAAAATATGCGCCATAGATACCTCTGTTTTTTTATATGTAGTGGTCGCGACAGTACATCGTTCATTTGCAGTATAGATGCGTCATGTGAACGTCATGTGAACAGAAGAACGAGTCATGTCCTCTTGTATGTTTTTGCCAGTTTTTGATGGATTAATAGAACATGACAACTTTTCACAGAAGTGTACGATTGATAGCATAAGTGAGGATGATTGATAACTATAAAGTTATTGAAAAATTGATAACTTTAAAGTATAATACAAGAAAGAAGAGCTAAGAATGAGTTTGCGGATTTTATGAAAAGGAGAGATTTAAATGAGTAATAGAAGTTCAGCTGGACATACTTGGAAGGAAGTAAGAAATACTCTTTTTTCGAAAGAAGAAATTGCGGAAAGTGATCTTCGTGTTGCGCTTATTGGAGAAATAATTCAAGCACGGCGTGAAAGGGGCATTTCACAAAGGCAATTGGGTAAAATATCCGGTGTTAAACAGCCAGTTATCGCAAGAATGGAAAATGGAACCTCAATACCTAATCTCAACACGGTAATTAGAGTGCTGGCACCACTTGGAAAAACTCTTTATATTGGAGATATCAAACATGATTAATTCTATTAAGAACGAGTCATGTCCTCTTGCGCCAAGTTAGAATCGCAATAACCGCTGCTGCTGTAATGAGCTGAATTATCGCGTAAATGAAGGCTATTTTGCTGATTAATCTGAGGGGATGAGGTTGTAGTCTACCGTTTTCAATATCGGCAAGATATTCAGGCGTTATGTGAGCTTGGACGGAGCTTGCCTTGAAGTCAGCCTGCTTATTGCCTTGAGTGATCAGTTTACTGCTGGGCAGTTTAATCAACTCATCTGATTTGGTGCTACCTTCGCAGGGGCAAGGCCATAATTCATATTTCTGTTCATTTAGATCGAAGGTGGCCTGCTTAAATGATGTCAAATCATCTTGGTCAAAATCGGCCAAATCAACTACATCAAGTGGTACGTCGAGACCGTAATTGGTATCGCGAATCATTTGCAGTTCTTCAAGATCGCCTTCGAAGAGTTTAAGTCCACCTGGTATCGAGACAATTACTTCACCCTTCTGAAGTCTGCTTGTAAGCCCAAGATAGATTTTGTTGCCTTCGAGCGGTAGCAGCTGTTTGCTATCTTCTCCGTTCTTAGGTTTGATCTCTACAATCAGTTTGCTAATATTTTCCGCGACTTCATCAGTCATATTAGCAAAATGCAAATAACTCTCTGGAATCAACTCTATTGTCTCACGGTCGCGGGAAGCATCGGACGATTTCCCCAAAATGAGATTCTCCGGAGGTGTACGCAAAGGCCTATCGGTTTCGATCCAGTTCAAAATATTTGTCGCGAACATAAGATCCGCATATCTCTCGCCATTTGTTCTTATTCCATCACCGTGATCAGCGCCGCTTGGGATCGTATCGACAAAAGGTTCACCAAAATTGTAATCGCCATCACCAAAAGGCATCTTAAAGAGACCTCCATCTTTTGCGGCTTGGTACAATTTCTCGAGACGCGGATTACCTGATTGTCGACTCGCGTCCCCGGTTTTCAGATCTGTTTCGATCGCTTGGTAATATTTGTAGAAGTTCGCGTAGTCAGGTTTGAGCAGCTTCCAGTAGTCTGCTTTGTTTTTATAGCCCTTATAAACATCCCATAGTAGTATAGAGATAGCCAGTTCTTCAAACTTGCCGTTTGCCTTCCATGCTACATAGTTACCGGGCGAAGATAGGTTGAAATTACCGGCCATATAAGGATTCTTGTCGCCTCTATAATCCTGGACAAAAATCGCGTAGGCCGTGGCTAAGCCTTCTTCAAATGAATCAGCGGTACTTGGATTCATATATCCACCATGATTTATCAGATTCCCGCTTGTGTCAAGATTGACTGCGCGGAATTTGCCGTTGTTGGTCATACAATCAAAATGGTGGCCAAATTCATGCAAAACTGTGAATCGTGAGTTATCATCATAACCACTGTGGTTGGTGGTCAATCGTATAGTCCCGCTGCCTATGCCTCCTGACTGATAATGTGAGGTTTTAGAACTGCTTCCAGATGAGCTGGGAGCCCAATGAGTCTCCACCTTCAGCTTTGATTTTTTGAGATGATCGCCTTCATCGAAATGAACTGTGCCGAAGAGTAGCGCGTCCCAGAGAGCATTGTAAAGATAACTGCTGCCGGCGAGTTCTTGATTGTCTGAAACATTTGACCATAGTGGATCAGGTTTAGAAGTTTTACTATCGAAGCTAAGCGCATCAACACAGAGATAGAAAAAAGAGAACTTACGGCCAAGCAGAACGATTGGCCTCTCTTTATTTGCCTTATCCGCAACCGGCACCCGAATATATGACGCGGCAACAATTTTGTCTTGTGAGGCAGGATATTTCATATTGGCAAAAGTAATAGCTTCATGGTTATCGGCTAATACACAAGTCAGTTCCATCTGTACAAGTAGTCCCATTTCTTTTTCCTGATTTTTAGGAATATCTACTTCTACAAAAAATTTACCATCTATATCAGTATGCAATGAAAGGGTTTTGTTTGCGGTCGAGGCTGCTGGAGACCAGCTGTCGGCATCGTTATAAACGTCTATTTTGATTCTAAGGCGCGGCATGACCTCATTTTCTAAATCGGCCACGATTCCTGCAAACCATATTTGACGTTCAGATTCTTCATCTTCTTCATCTTCTTCGTCCGCTTCTGTTGATTTGGTAGTTTCAGAAGGTTCAGTATCTGCGTGCCAGGTGTAGAGAAACCTGACATTTCCGCAGCGGCTTGGCGATACGTACAGACAGATTTGATAGCCGTCTTTGT
>JAQVJP010000098.1:2500-8752 GCA_028695145.1 Eubacteriales bacterium | reverse complement strand
AAGGAGGAATCCCAATGCTGGTTAAACCACCAACGGAAAAACTACTGACAAAAGCCGACAATCGCTATGTTCTGGCGATGCTTGTGGCCAAAAGAGCAAGACAACTGGTTAACGGAGCACAGCCGCTTATTCAGTCTGATTCACCGAATCTGGTAACTGTAGCCTGTGAAGAACTCGGTTTAAATCGTGTTGCCTGTGTGCATGGTCATGTGAGCGCATATATCCCGCTTCGTCCGGAAATTGAAGCGGCTCGTCTGGCGGCTCAGGCCGCGGCTGAACAAGCAAGTACAGCCGACGCGATCAAGGAAGAACTGGATAAGGTTTCAGCTGCTCAACCTGCGCCTGAAGCTGATGACGCAGTACTTATAGGTGAAGCTTTGATGAATCTTGAACCTGCTCAGCAGACAGCCTCTTCAGAAGAGAGCAGTGATGAGAATCAGGAAGATAACTCCGCTAATGATGACGACGACAACGCAGAAGAAATCACAGCCGCTGCCGGCGAAGCTTTTCCTTTCAAATTGGCCCCGCCGATGGAAGCCGCTGATTTTGTAAATCATAATTTCAATCAGGAAGCGGAGGAAGAAGAATAATGAATCCAGGTGAAAAAACCATGGAAAAAGTCGTTGCGCTGGCGAAGAATCGAGGATTTGTTTATCCTGGTTCAGAAATATACGGTGGTCTGGCTAATTCATGGGATTATGGCCCGCTCGGTGTCGAGCTTAAGAATAATGTCAAAAATGCCTGGTGGCAGAAATTTGTACGCGAGAATCCTTACAATGTAGGTGTTGACTGCGCGATTTTGATGAATCCACAGGCCTGGGTAGCTTCCGGTCATGTTGGTGGTTTCAGCGATCCTCTGATAGATTGCAAGCAGTGCAAAAGCAGACATCGTGCAGATCAGTTGATTGAGAATTTCAACAAGGAGCAGGGGCTTGAAGAAACACCTGTAGACGGTTGGTCTAATGAACAGCTTGTTGAATATATAAAAGAAAAGAATATTCCTTGTCCGTCCTGCGGTGGCCATGAGTTTACGGATGTGCGCAAGTTTAACCTGATGTTTAAAACTTTTCAGGGTGTAACAGAAGACAGCAAGGCAGAGCTTTATCTGCGTCCGGAAACAGCTCAAGGGATTTTCGTTAATTTCAAAAATGTACAGCGGACAACGCGTAAAAAAATACCTTTTGGCATATGCCAGATCGGCAAGTCCTTCAGAAATGAGATTACCCCCGGCAATTTCACATTCCGTACACGTGAGTTTGAACAGATGGAACTTGAGTTTTTCTGCGAACCGGGAACGGATCTGGAATGGTTCGAATACTGGCGTAGTTTCTGTTATCAGTGGCTGCTTGATCTTGGACTTAAACAGGATGAGTTGAGAACCCGCGATCACGGTGCTGAAGAGCTGTCCTTCTATTCCAAGGCCACCACCGATTTTGAGTTTCTTTTCCCGTTTGGCTGGGGTGAGCTCTGGGGTATCGCTGATCGTACTGATTATGATCTTAAGCAGCACATTGAGCATGCAAAAGAAGATCTTTCATACTTCGACCCAGCGACTAATGAGAAATATATTCCTTATGTTGTTGAGCCGTCGCTTGGTGCCGACCGTGTAACCTTGGCGTTCCTTTGTGGTGCTTATGACGAGGAAGAAATCGCTCCCGGTGATGTCCGTACAGTTTTGCGTTTTTCTCCTGTGTTGGCACCGGTAAAAGTCGCTGTCCTGCCTTTGTCAGCTAAGTTGTCAGAGGCTGCTGCGCCTGTTTACCATAAGCTCAGTAAAATGTTCAATTGCGAATTTGACGATCGTCAGTCAATAGGTAAGCGTTATCGTCGTCAGGACGAAATTGGCACACCTTATTGTTTGACATTCGATTTCGAATCGCTTGAAGATAATTGTGTTACTATTCGTGAGCGTGACAGCATGAAGCAAATCAGAATTTCTATCGATGAGCTGGAAGGATATTTTGCTGATAAATTTAAATTCTGATTCATAAAACGCTGGCACAGATTGTTTCTAATGTTTGGTCACGGTAACTAATTAAGTGACTGACAATGATTACATTGGTGTCAATCCTGTATGAGGGATTTCACAAATAAGGAGGAATTGCGAATGACCAAGTATGTTTACATGTTTTCAGAGGGAAATGCCTCGATGCGTAATCTGCTCGGTGGCAAAGGTGCCAATCTGGCAGAAATGACAGGTTTGGGTTTGCCGGTACCACGCGGCTTTACCATCACTACTGAGGCCTGTACTCGTTATTATGAGGACAATGAAACCATTGCTCAGGAAATCGAGGCTGAGATTTTCGAGACACTGGCGAAAGCAGAGGATCTTATTGGCAAGAAATTCGGTGATCCGAATGATCCATATCTTGTATCGGTTCGTTCCGGTTCGCGTGCGTCCATGCCAGGAATGATGGACACAATTTTGAATCTTGGTCTGAATGATACAGTTGTTGAAGGTCTGGCCAAACTTACGGGCAACCCTCGTTTTGCCTATGACAGCTATCGTCGCTTCATTGCCATGTTTGGTGATGTTGTAATGGAAGTTGAGAAGAGCTTGTTTGAAGAAGAACTCGACGCTGTCAAAGAAGAACGTGGTGCCAAACTGGATACTGATCTTGACGCCGATGCAATGAAAGAAGTCGTTAAGCGTTACAAAGCACTATACGCACGTGTCAAAGGTGAAGACTTCCCCCAGGATCCGCGTGAACAGCTTATGGAAGCTGTCAAAGCTGTTTTCCGTTCGTGGAACAATGAACGTGCTATCGTATACCGCCGTATGAACGATATTCCGGGCAGCTGGGGTACCGCGGTCAATGTGCAGGAAATGGTTTATGGCAATATGGGTAACACATCTGGTACTGGTGTTGCTTTTACACGTAATCCTTCTACCGGTGAGAATAAACTCTACGGCGAATTTCTGATGAATGCTCAGGGTGAGGATGTTGTTGCCGGTATTCGTACTCCGCAGACAATTGATCAACTTAAGGAAGTCATGCCTGAGGTATATGAGCAGTTTATACAAATAGCTGAAACTCTTGAGAAGCATTATCGTGACATGCAGGATATGGAGTTCACGATTGAGCGTGGCAAGCTCTTCATGCTGCAGACGAGAAATGGTAAACGTACTGCCGCTGCTGCACTAAAAGTTGCGGTTGATCTGGTTGAAGAAGGTATGATCAGCAAAGAGGAAGCTCTTCTAAAGATAGATCCGAAACAGCTGGACGCTCTGCTTCATCCGACTTTTGTACCTGCAGCTCTTAAAGCTGCTAAGTCAATTGCCAAAGGTCTGCCGGCTTCTCCTGGTGCAGCGACCGGCCGTGTATATTTTGACGCTGAATCAGCAACTGTTGCCAGCGAGCGCGGTGAAAAAGTAATTCTTGTTCGTGTTGAGACTTCACCGGAAGATATTCAGGGAATGAACGTATCACAGGGTATACTTACCGGCCGTGGTGGTATGACATCACATGCTGCTGTTGTTGCCCGCGGTATGGGTAAATGTTGTGTGTCCGGCTGCTCAGAACTCTCAATCCGTGAGAAAGACGGCTATTTCACAACTGAAGATGGTACACGTTTCAACGAAGGAGACTGGATTTCTCTCGATGGTACAACCGGTTTGATTTACGCAGGAGCTGTTGAGACACAGGACGCAAGTCTTTCCGGCGACTTCGATACAATTATGCAATGGTCTGATGAGACACGTACGCTGAAGATCAGAACGAATGCCGATACAGTTAGTGATGCCGCTATGGCTGTTAAGCTCGGTGCTGAGGGTATTGGTCTTTGCCGTACAGAGCATATGTTCTTCGAAGCTGACAGGATTTTTGCCTTCCGTCAAATGATTGTGGCCAAAACAGTTGAAGCACGTCGTGCCGCTCTGGCCAAGCTGCTTCCGATGCAGAAAGAAGACTTCATTGGTTTGTTTGAGACTATGCAGGGTTTCCCGGTTACAATTCGTTTCCTTGACCCGCCACTGCATGAGTTCCTGCCACATGAAGACGCAGAAATCAATAAACTTGCTGCAGAACTGAAGATTTCATCTGATGATCTCAAGACACTGATCAATGATTTGCATGAATTGAATCCGATGATGGGTCACCGTGGCTGCCGTCTGGCTGTTACCTATCCCGAAATCGCAGAAATGCAGACTCGTGCAGTGATTGAGGCAGCTATTGAAGTTAACAAAAAGGGCAACAATGTTATTCCTGAGATCATGATCCCTCTAATTTGTGATGTACAGGAGCTGAAGTTTGTTAAGAATATTGTTGTTAAGACCGCTGAACAGATACTGGCTGAGAACAATGTCAAAATGGAATACCATGTTGGTACAATGATTGAGATTCCTCGCGCTGCTCTGACAGCTGATGAGATTGCCCGTGAAGCTGATTTCTTCAGTTTCGGTACCAATGATCTGACACAGATGACATACGGTTTGTCACGTGATGATGCCGGTAAGATTCTCGATGCATATTATCAAAATAAGATATTTGAAAGTGATCCGACAGCGCGCCTTGACCTGATTGGTGTAGGCAAACTGATGAAAATCGCCAGCCAGGATGGCCGTTCAGTTAAACCAGATCTTAAGCTTGGTATCTGCGGTGAGCATGGCGGTGATCCGTCATCTATCGCATATTGTCACGAGCTGGGATTCAATTATGTATCGTGTTCACCATTCCGTGTACCGATCGCCCGTCTGGCCGCCGCGCAAGCCGCAATTGCCGATAGTGAGAATCTGGGTCAAAAATAATTACATGTTTGGCTAATCTTGGATCTTGTTAGAGACAAACGACTGACTTGATAGTTTTTAAAATTATTAACTGCCAGTCGAATTGGCAGTCGAATGCTAATAGGGTATTATCCTTGCAACAGCAAGGATAATACCCTTAATAAATGAAATACATTTAATAATGCAATATAAGTACGGAGGAGCAAACATGGCATTCTGTTGGAGTACATTGAGAGTTAATAATATGGACGAGTCACTTAGTTTTTATAAAGATGTAATAGGTCTGGCTTTGCAAAATAGATTTAATGCTGGCCCGGATTTAGAAATTGCGTTCTTAGGAGATGGTGAAACTAAGATTGAACTTGTTTGTAATAAAGATAGTAGCGATGTAAAAATTGGTTCAGATATTTCTTTAGGTTTCGAAATTGATTCAGTAAATGAAAAGATGAATTCTATAAAAAATATCGGTATAAACATCGAGAGTGGCCCATTTCAGCCAAACGCTAACATTAAGTTTTTCTACATACTTGATCCTAATGGATTGAAGATTCAGCTAATAGAAAAAATCAAATAGTAAGAGATACTGAGTGTTGAAGACAGCTAATAAAGTAATAAAAAAACGGTTGCTAAGCAACCGTTTTTTATTTGGCGAGATGAAATTGTATTAGCAGTTAATCAATGTACATTAAGTTTTCTGAATTCTCCTGGAGTAATTTTCTCAAGACGTTTGAAGATATAGCAGAAATAGCTTACATCTTCAAAGCCGTTGTTATGTGCGATATCTCTGATTGACGTTTCTGGTTCTCTGACAAGCTGCTCTTTGCTCTTCTGAATTCTAACAAGATTAATAAACTCAAAAATTCTTGTTTTCATTATCTTACGGAATAGAGTGCATAAATGCTGAGGGGTTACATCAAGTAAATCAGCAAGCTGCTTAAGCGTAATCGATTCATGATAATGCTTGTCAATATAATCGAATATAGGTTTGATACGATCATAACGAGATTTAAGACTACTATGACTCGAGAGAACCTGGACTCTGGCAAAATTAACCAGGAATTCATAAACTCTTACGGTCTGATCATATTCCTTCATCACCGTGTCTGATTCCTCAAGGTCAGCAATTCCGACAATGAGATCGTGCAGAATATCACCATCTGTAACTTCATATACACCAGTCTTGTTGATCTGCAAAATATTTTTCATAATTTCCTGAGTCTGTTCACCGATCAAACCGACCCAATCAACAATCCAATCACCTTCGTCAGGATACATCTCATGCGGCTCATTGGGCATAATCCAGACACCCTGATCAACACCAAGTTCATGTTCTTTATCTCCGATTACAATACGACCATTACCTTTTCGTGTCTGTAACCAGATTACTGCCGGAAAACCATTACTTCTTATTAGATGCTTCTGATTTTGATCAATACCAGCACCGTAGACTCCATATGGAAAACGTGCTTCTTTTTCATTAAGTACAGAGAAGACTGTTCGACTCATTGCTATCCCTCTCATCCTGA
>JAQVJP010000097.1:2501-8978 GCA_028695145.1 Eubacteriales bacterium | reverse complement strand
GGATGTGGGCCACAGCTATTCTTGCCGGGTTGAATCCTGCAGGAACCGGCATTGTGATTGTGACGGTTTTGTCAGCGTTAGGTTGAATCTTAGCACCGGATGCTGTCAGAGCAGAGATGTCAAACAATGCGATGTCGGATATTCCACTGACCTTGTCATCAATCTTATCAAGTGCTGCTTTGCCCGCTGCGCTGTTTTTGTCAATCGCTCTTACTTGGAGCGTAACCGCCTGGGCAAAAGCATTCTTGTCAGCTTTTGCGACTGCTTTTGTTCCGGTTTCTGTATCAACAGTGATAGCTTCTTCATCAGCGTCTACTACCTGAGTAGGATCTGCCTGCGCAGCGTCCGAATCAGTTGTTTCAGCTGGTTCTGTTGTTTCTGTCGGTTCCGGTGTTGTTTCAGCTGTTTCTGTCGGTTCCGGTGTTGTCTCAGTCGGTTCGGTCGGAGCTGTCGGAGCTGTGGTCGGCTCAGTTGGCACCGGTGTCGGTTCTGTTGGAACCGGAGTTGGCTCCGGAGCTGTGGCCGCAAACAGCAGGCTGTCAATTCTCAGGTCAGCAGCTTTGAATACGACGTATACGTCATGAATGCCGCTGAGGCTGCCAATTACATCGGCGGTGACATCGACATATCCGAGTTCGTTGACCGTTACGCCATCAGGGAAGTCTGTTGAAACTGTATTGGCCGCTACATAAGTATTGACCTCAGTCTGAGGAACTTCGATATAGGCAAAAGGTGCCGCCGTCGGGGAATCCGCGCATAGTGTAATGAAACCGCCATTGCCGGCTGCCGCGACACTTGCTGTAACCTCTTCGATATTCTCAAGATTTACATTGGGGATCGCCACATAGGCGCCAGCGCCCTTGGACATAACGGCCGAGTAGCCGCCTACTACCAGCTCAGCACTCAGGCTGTTGATAGTGTTCTGTTTGGATGTTTCACGATAAATCACATTTCTGGCAACAAATGAATGATCAAAAACATTGATTGCCTGATTTGCTTCGACAACCGCGACACTTTCACCGGAAACTGCTATTGTAGCTGTCTCTTCGATAACATCGCTTGATTTGCCGGCCATCAGGGTATATGTTCCGTCTTCAACAATGAAGTCACCACGGTTCACATCCCAGATCGCGAAATCTTCAGGATTAATTTCTACTGTAGCAGTTGCTGTCGCACCTGCGGCTACGTTAACTTTTGCATAGCCAATTAGCTGCTTCTCAGGAGCTGCTGTACCGTAAGCTGAATCATTGTTACTGATATAGAACTGAACTACTTCAGCCGTATCAACATCACCAGTATTGGTAACATCTACAGATACGGTAAAAGGCTCCGCCGTGGCGCTTGCCGCGACATTTAGATTACTGTACTCGAACTCTGAATATGAAAGTCCATAACCAAACTCATATGTAACAGGAGCTTCTGTATACATATATGTCAGACCAAGCGCTTCATGATCGCCGTTTGTCATGTCAATCTGAATTCTTGGATCAATCTGATCGAGTGTAGTACTGTTGCCTTCTGGAATTGAATACTTACTGATCTCAGGCAGCACGCTCATATCCGCATACCAGGTTGATGTCAGGCGGCCTGTCGGAGCATAATTGCCATAGAGAACCTGAGCAAGAGCTTTTGCGTCGTACTGTCCGCCATAACTCTGATAAACGATCGCGTTGACGTTTTCATTGTTCTGGATTTCTTCCGCTACTACCGGGAAGCTGGTGCGGATTACGACAACAGTCTTCTTACCTTCTGCAGCAAAAGCCGCGGATACTTTTTCCACCAGTTCATAGTCGTAGTCAGACATGTAGAGGCTTGAACGATCGGCGCCCTCACCTGCGCTGTTTCTGGGAATCGCGCCAACATAGATCACAGCATAGTCACTGTCACCTGTAGCCGCGGCCACAGCTTCGTCGCCCACCGCCGCTGTCTCTTCGAAGACAAACTTGCAGTCGTCGGCTTTTGCCGGTGTGTTTCTGATATTACTATCACTTACCTGCATGTTGCCTTCTTCATTGATTCTGAAGTAGTAACCTGAATAGTACATGGTTTCGAAACCACCGCCGAAGCCTGATGAATAGGCGTTACCGATAATGGAAACTGTACCATCGCCATTGTCTTCAAGCTGTAGTCTCGGAGGAATCGAGCTGGTATTGCCGGACATTGTTTCCAGTGTCCAGTCACTGTCAGTCAGATTTAGAGGTGTTGAGTTTGTATTGCCTACAACTTCACCGCCGGACCATGATGGGCCCATCCATCCGCCGCCGCCAGTTAGAACTGCATTAACCCATCTGCCATTAAGAACAGAGCGCAAGCTGAAGGCTTCCTGACCCCAGTCGAAGAACTCAAATAGCTGGGCATCTGTAAATCCATTGATCTCGTCTTTTGGTGTAGTTGTCAGCTGTGTGCCAACGTCTACATCCTCAACTACATTGGGAACGGCTGTCAGATATTCGCCGTTGTTCGCCTGAACAGCAACAACCGCTACGCCGTCAACAAACTCGATTTTCTCATTACCAATGCGGCGAATTGTTGCCAATAGTGGAGAAATACCTGAATTTGTAACAACATCGTCAGTCGGGGTACTGCCGACAGCATAAGTCGTCTTGAAACGAGAGTCACCGTAGATACCTGTAACCAAAGCGTTCTGTGTATCATCAAGCGGTAGTGTACCATCATTTTTCAAAAGGACGATTGATTCCTGAGCCGCCTTGAGCGCGATCGCCTGATGCGCGGCTGTTTCATAATTAGTCAGGTTTTCCGGATTAGTTACATCCTTGGCATATTGAGCATAAGGATAGAACTTAGGAATACCATTGACATCACATTCATCGAAGACACCGGCACGAACCAGCTGATTTACCAGTGGTCTTGCGGCATCGTAGACATCTGCCTCGGTTATACCGTAAATACCATCTTCTACAGCTTCAACCAAAGTTATAACATCAGTTTTATCTGTACCCATAGCGCGTACTGATTCGGAATTAGCCAAAACCATCAGCGCCAGAGCATGCTTCCTATTGGGAACATACTTGGTATCATAACCATTGCCAAAACTCTGATAGAGATAATTCTCACTATTGAAGTCAGGTGATGAATAGAGGCCATATTTGGCTATACCATTGGCATAATGCATTGTCGGCATAATAATATTAGGTATGCCGTTAGTTCTGCCATATGAGGTCATAACACCAGAAACAGCGCCCGAAGCCAGACCCTTGATCGCTGATCTCGTCTGATATTCATACAAGCCTCTCGCGGTCACGCTGTTGCTCGCAGTCTGACGGTACCACTGTGCCAGATAGTTGGAATAATGTTTGGTACCAACAACCGCACGCACATAGAAGCCATCATCCTCAACACCGGTTGTACCAGCAAGTCCATCCTGAGCACCAACCAGACCCTGAGCCATACTATCAACCAATGTCGCAGCCAGATAAGGATCCTCAGCATAGCCTTCGTCGAAACGACCACTAAGCGGATTAATTCTTAAATCACTGACAACGGTAAAAGCTATCAGCTTAGATTGTTCATCCTGACTGCCATTATGATTGTTGCTTGTACCTTGAATAGCGCGCAAAGTACTGATTTTTTCCGCGCCCATAACATCACCGATCTCAGCTGCCAAATCCTGATTCCAGGTCTGACCAATCGAAACTATAGCTGGGAAATCAGTTGATATGCCCTGAACATTATCAGCGGCAGATAGCCCGCCGGGGATAGTTTTGCCTGCATTGGGATTCTCATCCCAGACCATGGTGTAGTTATCACGAATACCGGTAGCGTAGAGAGCTCCACCCTCTAAGCCAGTATACGCAAACAATGTATCGACAAAAGCATCCAGATGTTCCGGATTGCCGTCAAATAGCGGCATGCCATCATAGACGCCGCCAACCTGTGTTTTAAATGTAACCTCCGCATTGACATTTGTATCGCTATCCTTGGTTATACCTGGAACACCAATGACAATTCCCATAACCATAGCTGAAGTCATAAGAGCAGCTGTTGCCCTCTTAAGAGTACTGCGTAGTGTTTTCGACACTGATAGTCACTTCCTTTCTTGATAGAGAAGTTCTCGGAATGTTTAGAAAAATGCATTTCGAAAGTCGCTCAATCTGTGAAGTTTAAGCTTCACAAAGCATTTGACCACGAGCAGCCGGTGAATAGCATGAAAAACAAGCGCTCAGGGGAGTATCGAATCAAAGTATCGCAGTTCGACTCTTAATAATCTTGTGTCGCGCCCGAAAATCACATATTCATTTAATTGCCCATGAGTTCATTCTAAGCAGAAATGACTATATTAATTATGGAAGTACAATTGGAATATTCTTGGCAGAAACTGCACAAATATTGGGGATAATCACGGGAGTATCTATCAGAAGCTCAGCTTGACAATTCCGCGGCCCGGCGCCTAAATTCTGAAGGAGTCTGGCCTGTAATTTTCTTAAAAACCCGGAAAAAGTACTCTTCATTGCTGAAACCGACCGTTCTGGCAATAAGCGAAATGCTAAGACCCTCATCGAGAAGAAGTTGACTGGCCTTGTCAATTCGCAGCTGGTTCACATAAAGAGAATAATTAGTACCAGTGTGTTTTTTAAAGAGAGTGCTGCAATAACTCGGATTGAGATAGAAGAGCTCAGAGAGTTTCTCAAGCGTAATCTCCTGATTAAAATTCTTATGCAGATAGTCGATAATATTATCAATAGGATTTTCAGACGAATAAGCCGAATAAGGCTTAAGCGCCTCGGCCGAATTCTGCACCAGATTGCGAACATAACCCTTCAACAGCGTGTAATCATACGACCAGCGAATAAACTTGCTATCCCCTATATTCTCACTGCCATGATAGCTCTCACCAAGATAATGATGAACCAAAGAACGAATTGACCGGACAATATTTCCAAGATGATGTTTAACCGTACCCAAATCGAGCACTTGGCTGCGTGCATTAGTTTGACTGCGTGCTTCAGCTTGACCGCGTGCATTAGCTTGACTGTGTGCTTCAACTCGACTGCGCACATCAGCTTGACTGCGTGCTTCAACTCGAAAGTTGCTTGGCTGACTTGAACATAATCCCGATTCATAACAGGAAAAGAGCTCATCTATGCAATGAACAGCCGCGCCGGTATTTCCACTCTCAATGTAAAGAAGAAGATTCTTCTCCTTATCCCACTGCGAAAAAGAGGATCTTTTGCCGGTATTTGAATGATGGTTGGATGGACTTCTGCCGGTATTTGAATGATGATTGGATGGACTTCTGCCGGTATAAAACAAGTGCTCATTATGCTTACGATCCGCGGAAATCCGAGTCATTATCGGTGACTGATCAAGTAACCTGCAGCATTCGAGAAACCCGCTTCTTAAAGCGGTTATTTCAGTAAGCAGTGAGCTACTGGAAGTTTTGAGAGTTTTGCCGGATGACTTGCGCAGAGCTCCAATCAGCTTGTCAATACCGTCGTTAATTTCCTGAGCTCCTTGAAAAATCAACATGACCGATGGCAAACGATTAATCTCCAAACAGCGAAGATCATCAGACATCAAACTCAACAACTCATGACGATCGTATCCGGCCAGCATATGAAGCCGGAAAACCGAAGAATCAAACAGTTCCATCCAATAGTTGCTGCTAAGCTCAGGCACAAACTGCTCAGCCCTAATCAAATATTGACGCAGCATATCATTATCCCGCATGATTCTGCTCTTCTCATCTTGATGAGACTTCTGATCTGTGGGCAGGTCTGTTGTATCGTTGAGATGTGTAGTAGAAGTTAGCTCAATATTATCAGTCGCGGCATTTTCATCAATCTGAGAAAAATCGATAAAGCGACTAAGAGTATCAACAATCTCAGCAGATTTAAGAGGCTTGAGCAGATAATCACTGATACCCGCGCGAATCGCAGACTGGATATGGTGAAAGTCAGAATCGCTGCTAAGAGCAATAATTATACACTCGGCACTATTTTTGCGAATATTAAGCAGTAGATTATGAGTTAAGTCATCTTTTGTAATACGTCCGGTTGATAATTGCCCAGCCCAAGCTCGGTCGGCCGTAATCTCTAAGGATGTATCCACTAAAATCAGATCAGGTCTGAGAACAGACACCATCTGCAGGCCACTCTCACCATCGGCCGCTGTACCAACAAGCTTCAAAACACCATCAAAAGCGACGATATCATTAATCATCCTCTGAACTGAATCCGGTTGTCTATCGATGATGCAATAAGAAATCATTTCCCCCTCCTGATCGAAATCTTACACGTGTCCCGAATATCTAAGATGATCCTATAAGTCTCTCTAAAAACCCTCCTCGCAGGTGCGGACGCGCTTGGTTGTGCTTGGGTGTGCCTGGGTGTGCTTGGGCGCCGATATCGCTGCTACATATCGCTGCTACATATCGCAATTCGTGCATCACTGTGCGACACACTTGCCTACGTTTGGACGCACTTGGTTGTCTATATCTGCTGCTACAATCGCATTTCG
>JAQVJP010000097.1:0-2401 GCA_028695145.1 Eubacteriales bacterium | reverse complement strand
ACATAGCAGAGCGGGCGAGCTTAACCTTAGGCACATAGCAGAGCGGGCGAGCTTCCACAGGAGCGCAGCGACGAGGACGGTCGAGCCCGCGCTGCTATTGCCGATCCCACAGGAGCGCAGCGACGAGGACGGTCGAGCCTGCCGACCGGCATTGCGCTACGTTTGCCTTCACTTGACGCCGCTTGCCCTTAACCTTTTACCGCGCCGGCGACCATGCCTTCGACGATGCGTTTGTTGAAGATGAGGAAGAGGATGAGCATCGGTACGACGATGATTATGACGTCGGCGAAAAGCATGTTGTAGGAGCTGGAAAATTGGCCCATGAAGTTGTAGAGTGTCAGCTGTATGGTGGCGTTTTTGTTGCCGGGGAAGAAATACAGCGGGTTGACGAAGTCGTTGAAGATAGTGACGGCGTTGAGTATGACTACGGTTGCCGTGACTGGTTTTAGCAGCGGGAATACGATGTTTGTGAACATTCTGATTTTGCTGCAGCCGTCGATAAAACCTGATTCTTCAAGCTCAAGTGGTATGGTGTTCATGAAGCCGCGATATAACATAATGGTAAAAGGTGTGTTTATGGCAACTTCGAGCATGATTATAGAGAACATGGATTTATAGATGTGCAGGAATTGCAGCACCCAGATGGTGGGCAAGATCGCCGGTGGTACCATGAGGCCGATCATGATGATAGCATTGGCCCAGGTGGTGACTTTGTCCCTTCTGCGCTGCATGATGTAGCCGGCCATTGAGGCGGTTATTATCAGCACAACTACGGCGCCGACAGTGATCATGGCACTGTTTTTGAAGGCTGTAATTACCATATAATTATTTGTTTTAATAACTTCAAGGTAGTTGCCCCATTCGAATGTCTCAGGCATAGCAAGAGACATTTTGTTTGCCCCACGCCTGTCTTTTAGTGAGTTTACAAGTATGAAGAGGAATGGTATTACGAAAATTATTAGGGCACTGCCAAGTCCTATAATATCAGCAAGCAGAAGTTTGAGACCGCCTTGTTTCAATTTGCTCTTTTTTCTGAATTTTTCTGTCTTTATATTTGCAGCCGATGTCGCGTTTGCTTTCGCGCTTGAAGCCGCGCTTGATGTCGCGCTTGATGTCGCGCTTGATGTCGCGTTTGTTTCCACGTTCGGCTTTCTGTTGTTTTCAGTTGTCGACATGGTCAGGCCTCCTCTCTCTTATATAGGTATCTCTGCAGCGGGAAGGCAAGGAGCGCGATAAGGATCAGCATGATGACATTGCCTGCTGTGGATAATCCGTAGAATCCGGCTGCGTATTGTTTGTAGACGATTGATGCGAGCACGTCGGTTGCGAAGCCTGGTCCGCCGCCGGTCATGGCCCAGATCATGTCGAAGGTTCTGATACCGCCGATAAATGAGAGGATTAGGACTGAGTTGCGTGAAGGTCTGCTCAGGGGCAGTGTGATGTGTAACAATTTATGCCAACCGGAAGCGCCGTCGATTGAAGCCGCCTCATAATAGGTTTTATCGATCGACTGTATGCCGGCTATGTAGATAACCGTGGCTATACTGAGGCCTTTCCAGACATCTGTCAAAATTATTGAGTAGAGAGCGAGGTCTGTGTTTCCGAGCCAGTCAATATTGGGCAAGCCTATGAGGCCGAGAGCTGAATTGATCAGGCCTTTTGTCGGGTGCATCATGGCCTTGAATGTCAGGCCGATGGCGATGGTACTGACCAGATTCGGGAAGAATACCAGTGAGCGGATCATTGTTTTGGTCCTGATGGCACTGGTCAGGAAAATGGCCAAGAGAAACGCGAGTATTACTTTTAGTCCACTTGTGAGGACAGCGTAAATCAGGGTGTTTTTAATACCTATGTTAAGATGGCTCTCCGAGAAAAACATCTTGAAGTTATCAAGGCCGGTAAATTTTATGGAGTCGAAATTCCAGACGGTCAAACTGAAGTAGAAGGATGATACCGTCGGCACTATAAACATTACGAAGAAGATGATCATCGAGGGAGCAAGAAACCATAAGGAATATTTCTTTTTATCCATTATGCCCTCCTTGTTTTTTAGAAAATACTGACCGCCCGCAGCGGACGGACGGTCAGTATATTTAACTTACATCAGTATCATTATAACTGATTTTATGGTTATCTTATCCCTTAATTATTGTTCCCAATCAAGACCAAGTTGTACAGCCTGCTTGTAGCAGTCATCATCATATTTGGTTGCTGCTTCGTCTGCTGTGATCTGGCCTGAACCAACTTCCTGACAGATAGCCGGGCAGTTAGGACCTTTTACCGAGGTCTGGAATTCCATTGCTGTAGCTGTTTTTCCTGCGTCGAAGTATGCCTGCATGTCATTTTTTACGCCTTCATAAGCATCTTCAGGCAGTTCATAGTATTTGATGTAGAAAGGTCC
>JAQVJP010000096.1 GCA_028695145.1 Eubacteriales bacterium | reverse complement strand
GTTGCGAGGTTATTGTATTGGAGCCTGCGGACGGATTTGAACCCCCGACCTGCTGATTACAAATCAGCTGCTCTACCAACTGAGCTACACAGGCATTTGCGACATTGGATATTGTAATTGGAAAACAACTATTTGTCAACAGCATATTTTTACTTATTCAGGCTAACTAATTAAATGAATTAGCAAACTAAGGGTTAATAAGCGCAATAATTGCATTACTAGTATACTTACTGTAATATATAACGCAGCTATAATCATCTATACATGGAGAAAGACATGAATAACAAGTACAAACTAAATTTTTTTAACAATAGATTATCTTCTTATATCATAGCGATTTTTCTCTTCTGCAGTCTGTCAGCTCATTTAGCAGCTTGTTCTTCAAGCACAGATACTAAACTTAGCACTACTACTTTTGAATATACTTCTCAGTCAATTACTGAAACCACAACTATACCAACAAGTTCTGAAGAGTCAACAACCACAACAGAACTTGTTGATTCAATCACCGATAGAACAATTACGCAAACAACAACTACTGTTACAGAATCTACTTCTACAAAAGAAACGGCTTCTACTGATGAAACAGTTCAAGTAACAACCTCTGAAACAGAAAAGGACGACACTCCGCCTATAAATGAGGATATAATTGAATCACTCAAAACAAAACTTGATATCACTATGTCAGATGACATAAAAATGACACCCTTACTCGATATTATACTTTCAGTTACCGGTAACATGGCCAATAATATGGGGATATATTATTATGATCTGACAAACGGAGATGTGCTGTCTATAAACGGAGACAGACAGTTCAGATCAGCAAGCACAGCAAAAATATTTGTTGTTATGGCAATGTATCAGGCAGTAGCCGAAGGAGAACTCAAGCTTGATCAAGTCATCTATTACACTGAAAACGACTACGAAGGCGGCACCGGCATTCTCCAGAATATGGATCTGTCGCAAGGTTACACACTGGCCGAACTCGCTGAGTACGCTATCAAACACTCTGATAATATAGCTTATCGCATGATCAAGAGAGTAACAGGTTCTGAAAAATGCTATAGTTTCTACGAATCAATCATCGGTCATCCCACTAATCGCTCACAAACACAAATGAGCGCTATCGATGCCGGCAAACTCCTGAGACATGCTTATACAGCTGTTGACGGTAGATTTAATACTATGCTTGATCATATGCTGTATACTGATTTTGAAAATAATATTCCAAAACATCTTCCGGCAGGTACTGTGTCTAATAAAATCGGCTTCTACTCAACGTTTTATCATGATGTCGCAATTATACATGACAGTTCTTCACCCTATATTCTCACTATTTTTAGTGATAGTCTGACCAAGACATATGATATAGATCCTTCTTCATTACTGGCTGATCTATCCCTTGAAGTTTATAATAGAAGGTAGAGTATTGACGTTACAGTTATAATTAGCGTAATGTTACAGCTGGAGGAATTGTAGTATGAAAAATAAACCTGTTCTTATAGTGATGGCTGCCGGTATGGGCAGCAGATTTGGTGGACTGAAACAAATAACGCCTGTAACACCTGAAGGTGATCTGATTCTTGATTTTTCCATACACGATGCCACTTTGGCTGGTTTTGAGACAGTCATTTTCATAATCAAGCGCGAGATGGAAGATATATTCAGATCCGTAGTCGGTAATAGACTCGAGAACAAAATTAATGTTAAATATGCCTATCAGGAACTTGATGATCTACCTGAGGGCTTCAATGTGCCTGAAGACAGAGTCAAGCCTTTTGGTACAGGACATGCCGTTCTTGCCTGCAGAAACATTGTTAACTCGGCTTTTGCCGTTATTAATGCAGATGATTATTATGGTCGCGAAGGCTTCAAATTAATCTATGATTATTTAGTTGCCGGCGACTCCTCCACAGGAAGATACGCCATGGTCAGCTACAGACTTGATAAGACGGTTACTGAGCACGGACATGTTGCCCGTGGAGTTTGCAGTGTTAGCCAGGATAATTTGCTCACAGGTATAGTTGAGAGAACCAGAATTGAAAAACGTGAAAATAATGTAATCGCTTACACTGAGGATGACGGAGACAGTTGGCACGAGCTATCTGGCAGTACACAGGTTTCCATGAATTTCTGGGGGTTCAGCTTAGATATGATGCAGGAATTATACGATCGTTTCCCGTCCTTCCTAAGAAATGAACTATCTGAAAACCCACTCAAGGCAGAGTATTTTTTACCAGGTGTTGTTGACCAGGTATTGCAGGAGAAGCGTGCTTCAGTCCGTGTACTACCATCACCTGACAGCTGGTACGGTGTAACTTACCAGGAAGATAAACCTCAAGTTACTGAAGCACTACGCGAGCTGAAAATTCAAGGAATGTATCCAGGTCTTAAGAAGAGGGGATAATCTGTGGAATATTTAAGCATAGAGCATTTTACAAAAGCACGCGAAGCACTGGCGGGAGTTATTTTGAATACACCTCTGGTCTTCAGTCGATATTTTTCTGAGCTCACAGGAAATGAAGTCTGGTTCAAGCCCGAGAACCTTCAGTTAACTGGCGCCTATAAAATTCGTGGTGCCTATTTCAAGGTTGAGCAGTTATCCGACGAACAGAGAAAACGAGGTCTTATCGCTGCCTCTGCAGGCAACCACGCCCAAGGCGTAGCTCTCGCGGCGAAGATGCACAAACTGAAATCAACCATCGTCATGCCGGCAACAACTCCGCTGGTAAAAGTCAATAACACCAAGGCATACGGCGCCCATGTTATTCTCTATGGAGAAGGCTATGATGATGCCTATCAGCATGCACAAGAGCTGGCAGAGCTCAAAGGCTACACCTTCATCCATCCGTTTAATGACCTCGATGTCGCAGCCGGACAAGGTACAATCGCCTATGAAATATTGGCCGAATTGCCGGATACGGATATTATCATCCTGCCGATTGGCGGCGGCGGTCTTGCGGCTGGTGTGTCTACACTGGCCAAACAGCTCAAGCCGGATATTACAATAATAGGTGTCGAGCCTTCAGGGGCAGATTCGATGTTTCGCTCATGTGATCAAGGCTGTCTCTGCAGCCTTGAAGCAGCTAACACCATCGCAGACGGTGTAGCCGTTAAAACGCCTGGAGACAAGGTTTTCCCCTATGTACAGGCAAATGTAGATCAAATTATGCGGATAGAGGATCGCGAATTAATAGACGCTTTTCTTGATGTCATGGAAAAACATAAATTAATTGTGGAAAACGCCGGATTACTCAGTGTCGCAGCGCTTGCTCACCTGCCTGTAAAAGGCAAGAAAATTGTCAGTCTGTTAAGCGGAGGAAATATGGATGTAATCACCATGGCCTCACTGGTTCAGCACGGCCTTATCAATCGCGGCAGAGTTTTTACATTCTCGGTTCTGCTTCCGGATCGTCCAGGCGAACTTGAACGTATTGCACATATAGTAGCCAAGCAAAAGGGCAATATCATCAAGCTTGAACATAATCAATTTGTATCTATCAACCGCAACATGGCCGTAGAACTTCGTGTTACACTTGAAGCATTTGGTCATGAACATAAAGACGCTATCATGAGCGTGCTTCGGCAGAAAGGTTTCCAGGTAAGCGCGGTAGCGCCAACCGCGGTTTTTAACTAATCGGCGAAATCATAAACATCAAAATCACAAATTATTGTCGAGTTATTATTTTATTATGACGTCATGTGGCTCTGCACGATCTGATTCGTGTAGAGCCGCCAATAGAAGCCTCTTTGCCTTAGCAAATCATTGTGGCTGCCTTCTTCGATTATTTTACCGTTCTCTATCACCAGAATTCTGTCAGCATGCCTGATTGTAGACAATCTATGAGCGATCACGATACTTGTACGACCTTCAAGCACACGACTTAGTGCCTGCTGTATCTGATGCTCAGTTTGTGTATCAACCGACGACGTAGCTTCATCAAGTACAAACAACGCCGGATTAGACAACACAGCTCTGGCGAAACTTACAAGTTGTTTCTGCCCTGCCGACAAACGATTCCCTCGTTCACCAACTTCACTTTTATATCCATGTTCAAGCCGACTGATAAAATCATGTGCACCGGCAATCTTCGCAGCACGCTCAACATCATCATCAGTAACCTCCTGACGGCCATAAGCAATATTTTCACGAATACTGCCACTAAACAGATGGGGTTCTTGCAGAACATAGCCAAGCTGCCTGTACATCCACATTACAGGCAGACTGCGATAATCAACACCATCAACAAGTATACTGCCGCTTACAGGCTCGTAAAATCTACAGGCCAGATTAGCGATCGTCGTTTTCCCGCCGCCTGTTTCACCCACGAGAGCAACTGTTTCACCAGCTTTTATCTTAAGATTGAAGTTTTCAAGAACACGTTGATTATTATCATAACTGAAGGAAACATCTCTGAATTCAATTTCACCGGCAAAAGTCGGCCACTTCTCTTTTCCCTCTTCATCGCTTGTTTTACCATATCTGGCAATGGACTCTTCACTGTCAGTCACAATAGCGGGCGTATCGATCAAAGAAAAAACTCTCTCAGCAGATGCCTGCGCATAATTCAATTCAGTAAATACTCTAGCAAACTGTCTGACCGGTTCAAAAAACTGAACAGCATAAGCAACAAAAGCAGCTAATGTACCATAACTTATGCCAAGAGAAGAATTCTGGCCTGCTCTGATTCCTCCGCGCCAGAGAACAAGCCCTGACGCAAGCGCTCCCAGCATCAATACCAAAGGGGTATAAAGAGCAGCTGTCGTTGCCGCCCGTACAGAAAAACCACGCATAGTTTCAGTCGTGGCAGCAAAACCTTGGGCCATCTCATCTTCAACAGTTAGAGTTTTTATAGTTCTTGCACCTGTAATTCCTTCGTTGAAGCCAGCGGTAATATGTGAGTTGTATTTTCTTACCTGTCGATAATTTCGCAGGATTCGCTGCTGAAATATGATACTGATCCAAACAAGAAGTGGTACGGTAACCAGTACCATAAGAGCAAGACGCCAGTCAAGAAACAACATAAACGCAGCTGTTATAATCATCATTGAAACTGACCAGAACAGATCGACTATGTTCCAGGACATAGTTTGAGCAAGTCTACGGCAGTCTGAGGTTAGTCTGGCCATAATCCAACCTACAGGTGTGACGTCATAGTAAGCCAGAGATAATTGCTGAAGATGATCAAATGCGGCCTGTCTGATATCATATGGCAGCGAGGACTCAATTTTACCTGCACGCAGTATCATGAATCTTACATTTACCGCTTGTAGAGCAATCAGCAAAACCGCGGCTATACCAAGCCATATAAGACGTTGTGGTTTATTGACCAACACTATATTGTCTACCGCGTATTTACTGAACAAGGGAACAATCGCGTCGAAGACGCCGATAAAAACCATCTGGACTATTAACCAGAGCATTAAATTACGATATGTTCCGGCAAAATTTAATAACCGCTTCCAGATTGCGAAATCAATTTTCTTGCTGAATTCCTGCTCTTCGACTATCATTTTTGATCACCTACCTCGGAAACAGAATCTGAACTGCTCTGTATACGCCAGATTTTCTGATAAATACCATCTTCTTTTATTAATTCCTCATGTCTACCCGACTGAACAATTCTCCCTCGATCCATCACAAGAATTTGATCAGCTTCAGCCAGAGTTGTAATTCTATGGGATATTAACAATGTTGTTATATTCCCCCGACATTTTTTCAAAGCCAGCCGAATAGCTGCATCTGTACTGCTGTCAACAGCTGATAGGGAATCATCAAAAATCAATATTGAAGGTTTACGCAACAAGGTTCTGGCTATAGCAATACGCTGGCGTTGACCTCCGGACAGAGTTACCCCCCGCTCTCCAACTATGGTCTTATAACCACGCTCAAACCTTCTAATTGATTCATGAACACTGGCCATTCTGGCAGCTTCCATAACCTCATTATCAGCAGCGCCAGCTTTTCCAAGTCTGATGTTATCAGCCAGATCACGCGAAAACAGATAGGGCTCCTGCAATACCAAGCCTATTCTCTGTCTAAGAAGTCTGCGGCTGATAGTTTTAAGATCAACTCCATCAAGTTTGATTGAACCCGACTGATAGTCATATAGTCTAAGTAGTAAATGAACCAATGTACTCTTACCAGAACCGGTCGCACCAAGAACGGCCGTAGTTTTACCGGCAGGAATAGTCAGTGATATATTGTCAATTACAGGGTTGTCAGCCTCGTAACCGAAGGAAACATCTTCAAAAATGATCTCACCTTTTATCGTGAGCTCATCAATACCATCGTTTGCGTTTTCAATAGGATAATCAAAGATTTCCTTAATTCTGCCGAGAGCAACAAACGCCTGACCCATGAAACCCATCATTTGACCAAGACCACGAACAGGCCAGATCAACATGCCTGCATAACTGGAAAAAGCTATCAACGTACCTATCGTTATATATCCATTGAGCGCTCCCCAGGCACCAGCCAGAATAACAACAGCAAATTGAAGCATACAAAGAAAATCGCTTGATGACCAGAAACCGGCCATCAGTCTGAGAATATCCATGACGCGATCCCGATAATGAGCGTTTTTGTCTGTAAATTTTGTTATTTCGAGCTGCTGAGCGGCAAAAGCTTTTACAACTCTGACTCCGCTCAAATTTTCTTGCAGTGCTGTAGACATTTCACCTTCCGCCTCATCAGCAGCAAGAAAAATTTTCATCATTGAAAGAAAAAATCTGATAGTCAGAAGCAGTATCACGGGAATCAACATTGTGCTTAGAAGAGTGTATAAAGGATTAATTGACAGCATAATAAACAGTACCACTATCACCTGTACAGAAATTGAAATTGCCTCAACTGCATGTGAATTCATAAACCCCTGTACCGTTTCGACATCTGAAGTACAACGCTGAATTAAATCGCCAGTCTGTGTATTAGCTTGAAATTCATACGGCTGATGCAAAATATGTTCATAGAGTCGATTACGTAGATTTCGCGAGCTATTTTCACAAGCAACAGCTGCCATTTTGCCCCTAAGAAATAAAAACAAACCCTGTATAGCTGTCAAAACAGCTATAATCGGCAATATTAGATAACGTCCGTGAATTATAAATATTCCATGAAGCCACACAGCAAACTCTCTACCCCGTTTTATCTCATCAAGTGGCAAGCCTTCAATAACATAATCAAGATAAAACGCTGTCAATAATGGTAAAACAGCAGCAAAAGCTACCTGAAGTATTATAGATAACCAAGATAATAAAAAATATACGGTGTTACCCTGCATGTAGATTTTAAACAGCTTGAGCTTATTCATTTTGCTTAACCTCTCAATAGGATATAATGTATTTGCACTTGTTATAGGAGGTATGACAGATTACTCTGTTAAATTTTATGAATTTACTTGTCATGATAGACTACTCTATTATAATACCTGTTGCAGTGGCAGGAATACTAATAATTATCTGCCTGACGACTGTTATACTTGCCTGCGTTCTGGCAAGTCAGGTCATTAAGCCACCAAGAAGAACTCATGAGTTTGCTCTTAATTACCATATCGCAAACAACGGTGTCGCTCCTGAGTACTATTCAAGTCTGAAGCGGGAAGAATGGCAGATCAGAAGCTTGACGGGTAATCTGCTCAAGGGAGAGTGGATTATCCCGGACGATAACAATACAAGACGAGTTCTAATCATGGTACATGGACATGGGCATAACCTTATGGGAAATTTAAAATATCTGCCAATTTTCCTGCGGCGCGGGTTCGAAGTTCTAATATACGATCAAATTCACAGCGGTATCAGCGAAGGAAAATTCACAACCATGGGATTTCACGAAGCACCGGATGTAAGCATGATTATCGATAGCATCTGCAAGCAGAACAAACCAGAGGTAATCGGACTGCTCGGAGAATCAATGGGGGCAGCCACCGTAATTATGACGGCTGCACGTGATCGAAGAGTTGACTTCGCTATCTCTGATTGTGCCTATGCTGATCTTGATCAACAGCTTTCCTATCGTTTGAAATACGCATATAATCTTAGGCGTTTTCCCCTAATCCCACTTGGGAGTTTAATCGCCAAATTACTCTGTGGCTTCTATTGGCATCAGGTCTCGCCAATCAAGGAACTTGAGATAGCAGATGGTCTGCCGGATACACCTATACTCTTCGCTCATGGTCTATCTGACACATACATACCGCCTCAAGCTTCGCAAGACCTCTATAATGTCAAATCAGGATACCGCGATTTACTATTGGTAGCAGGAGCCAGACATACTGAATCGGTTTGCACAGCACCTGCTGATTATGAGCAGGCAGTAGATCGATTAATTAATGAAGTAATCACAGGCTGAGGATTTCTGCTTTTACAACTTGTAATTATTGATAATCTGTGAGCGTCACGTCAATGCGTACTTCTATGAACCCTGTATCACTGTCATCAGAGTATTCTTCATAATAGAGAATATATAGTGATGGCAGCTGTTGATCCGGCAACTGATAAAACGCTGTTTGCATGAAACCATACTGGATAATATTTTCGTCATCAAAATCCTCATCAGCATACTCTTGAAAATAGCCTCCGGCTGTTAGTTCAAGCGGATACAAATAGAGGAAGGTACCATCATCAGAGGACAAAGGATGCTCAGCAAAGCATTCCAGGTAATCTTCGCCAACAAATAGATCTGTAAACAACTCAGAACCATTTGCCTCTTGCATAAGTTCAGTCACTTGTAAGTTTTCCGGAGAATACAAAGCCTCAACTGCTTCAAGATTACCAGTACGGGTAGTAATGGTGCCTTGATAATGTCCCTGATAATAAATGAGTTCAGCTTCAAAATCAGCGTTATCCCAAACGTAATCAGGTACGATCCCAACATCATCAAGCATCTCTGGCGGCATACTTGATTCAGCAATTGTCGTAGTTTGCGTGATTTCTTCACTGGTCTCAACTATTGAAGAAGTTGGAGTTGTAGTTACAGCTGTAGTAGTTTCTGTAGGTTCTTCACTGCTGAGTTTCTGCTCAGTTCTGGTTGTACGGCGTGTATACTTGTCAGAATTGTCATCATCTTTCAGTCTCTTCAAGAAGAAGACAGTAGCCAATACTGCCACAATCAATAAAACCGCAACCACAGCCGCAATAATTATTAATGTCTGTCTGTTTTTTCTCTGATCAGGTTTCTGAACAGGACTATACTGCTGCTGCACTTGCTGATATG
>JAQVJP010000013.1 GCA_028695145.1 Eubacteriales bacterium | reverse complement strand
ATGGAGTTTAATGAAGATGTAACATTATTATTTTATGATTTCTGTGGTCGAAATGTGGAGGTTGTCCGTGCGGGAACCCTACTTGAGACCACTGGGAATACAGCCATTCGAGTTTTCGAATGAGCTCCATATTTCAAGGAGGATAATTGCTATGACAAGTAAAGCAACAGAGTTGGTATTCATTTTGGACAGAAGCGGTTCCATGGGTGGACTTGAAAGTGACACTATCGGCGGGTTTAACTCTATGTTAACCAAGCAAAGAGAAGTAGAAGGAAAATGCCTGATTACTACGGTGCTTTTTGACAATAATTATGAGCTTCTTCATGACCGGATTGAGATTCAAGCAGTAAGCCCAATCAGTGACAAGGAATATTATGTCGGTGGCTCTACTGCTCTGCTTGATGCTATTGGCAGGACGATCAATAAAATTGGCAATGCTCAGAAGAATACCGCAGCCGAATTTCGTGCAGATAATGTTCTTTTTGTGATCATTACGGATGGTCAGGAAAATTCCAGTCGTGAGTATTCAATGAGTAGAATCAGGAAAATGATCGAACACCAGAAGAATAAATATAAGTGGGAGTTTATTTTCCTTGGAGCTAATATTGATGCTGTAGAAACTGCAGGCAGCTTCGGAATATCTGCTGATCGTGCGCAGGATTTTCTCGCGGATAGTGAAGGCGTCGAGATGAATTTTCGGGTAATGAGTGAGACTGTTGCTGCTTATAGAGAATATTCTGAAATGCCTGATGACTGGAATAAGGATATCAAAAGTGATTACAAAAAGAGGCAGGGCAGAAACTGAAATATTACTATTTATTACACAAAATGTTGTGTCAGAGATATTGACACTCACTACATTTAGTATTAACATTTATACGTAATCAATTTGTTTCCAACTTAACAGATGGGCTATGTAGAGATGTTGACAGCATTGTGGCTGCACATTTTAGCGTGTGCAGCTTATTTTATTTGCCCGTTTACAGTTAGGGAAAGCGCGGAGGGTATTATGCATCTGGGGGGATACAATAGGCTTACACTTCAGGACTATCCTGCACAAACAGCAGCTATTTGTTTTACCACAGGTTGCCAGCTTCGCTGTCCGTATTGCCACAATGCTGGTCTTGTTTTGATGCCCGAAACTGACACCGTTTCAGAGCTTCATCACTCAAATTCTCTGGAAAATGAGCTTCTGTCTTATATCGATAAACGTCACAAACAGCTTGATGGTGTTGTGATAAGTGGCGGAGAACCTCTGCTGCAAAATGATCTGGAGGAATTTATTAAGAGAATAAGAAGCTATGGTCTTAAGATCAAGCTTGATACAAACGGCCTGTTGCCAGAGAGACTGACCAGACTTATTAATCTAAATCTGGTAGATTACGTTGCCATGGATTATAAGAACTGCCGCGCACATTATGCTGAAACCGTTGGTTTGAATAAAACTGATTATCAGAGACAGTACGCAGAGCATGCTTATGAAAAATGGTACTTAAGTCTGCGCTGCTTAAGGAACAGTGGTGTAGATTATGAGCTCCGTACCACTGTGGCAAGAGAACTGCATCCTACAGATACTCTCTTGATTATGGCTGATGAGCTTGGTGCAGATGGCTATTATGATGAGCGGTGGTATCTGCAGAGTTTTACGAGCACGGCACCAATTATTGCTGACTATACTTCGAGTTCAGAACTAAAATTGTCAGCGTATTCGGAGATTGAGATGTCAGAAATCAGAAACCTGCTTAGAACGAAATGCCTGAGCGTAAGGTTGAGATCGGAACAAATCGCGTAATAGAAAATCAAAATAATTTTTCAGGAGGCTGATATGAGGTACCAAGTTGAGAAGAGAGATGGCAGAGTTGCCGCGTTTGAAGTCAGTAAAATTACAAACGCGATTAAAAAAGCATTTGAGGCGCAGGAAATCAATTATGATGATTCTGTGCTTGACTTGCTCGCGCTGAGAGCAACCGCGGAGTTTGAACCACAGGTCGAATCCGGTGTGATTACTGTCGAGCAAATTCAGGATGCTGTCGAAGCTGTGTTGATTCAAGCTGGATATACAAAAGCGGCAAGAGCCTATATTCTCTATCGCAAACAGCATGAGAATGCCAGAAATGTTTTGAACACACTGCTTGATTATAGAAAAGTTGTTGATGATTATGTCAAGATAGAGGATTGGCGTGTTAAGGAGAATTCGACAGTTACTTATTCTGTTGGTGGTTTGATACTATCTAACAGTGGTTCCATCACCGCCAACTATTGGTTATCAGAAATATATGATGAAGAGGTTGCTGACGCTCATAGAAATGGTGATATTCATTTGCATGATTTGTCTATGCTGACCGGGTATTGCGCCGGTTGGTCATTGCAGCAGCTGATCAGTGAAGGTCTTGGCGGTATAAACGGTAAAACTACTTCCGCGCCGGCTCGTCATCTGGCAAGTTTATGCAATCAGATGGTTAATTTCCTTGGCATAATGCAGAATGAATGGGCAGGTGCTCAGGCTTTCAGCTCTTTTGATACTTATCTTGCGCCTTTTGTCAGAGCAGATAATCTTGACCAGGAACAGGTACAGAAATGTATAGAGTCTTTTGTGTACGGTGTGAACACGCCGAGCCGCTGGGGTACGCAGGCTCCTTTTACCAATATTACTCTTGACTGGACTGTGCCACCAGATCTGGCGCATACTCCGGCGATTATTGGCGGACAACCTATGGACTTCACCTATGGTGATTGTCAGCGCGAGATGGATATGATTAACAAAGCGTTCCTCACAGTTATGCTTGAGGGCGATTATGAAGGCCGAGGTTTTCAGTATCCGATACCCACTTATTCAATTACACGCGATTTTGACTGGTCTGAGACTGAAAACAACAGATTGCTGTTTGAAATGACAGCAAAATATGGTACCCCTTATTTCTCCAATTATGTAAACAGCGATATGCAGCCTTCAGATGTCAGAAGTATGTGTTGTCGTTTGCGTCTTGATTTGCGCGAGCTGCGCAAGAAGGGCGGCGGTTTCTTCGGCAGTGGCGAGAGTACCGGTTCAATTGGCGTTGTGACAATTAATCTGCCTCGAATCGCATATCTGTCAAATAGCGAAGAAGACTTCTATCAGCGCCTTGATAAGCAGATGGATATCGCGGCCAGATCGTTGAAGACTAAACGTGATGTAACAAGCAGACTACTTGACGCCGGTCTGTATCCTTATACAAAACGTTATCTTGGTACTTTCCGCAACCATTTTTCAACTATCGGTCTAATAGGTATGAACGAAGCGGGGCTTAACGCATCCTGGCTCAAAGCGGATTTAATAAATCCCCAAGCTCAGAAATTCGCTCAGGATGTTCTTAATCATATGCGTAATCGACTTTCTGACTATCAGGAGAAATATGGTGATTTATATAATCTTGAAGCAACTCCTGCTGAATCTACAACATATCGTCTTGCACGTATAGATACCAGAATATATCCGGATATTATTACGGCGGGCGGCAAGGGAGAAACTCCGTATTACACAAATAGTTCGCATTTGCCGGTTAGTTTCACCGATGATGTTTTTCAGGCTCTGGATATTCAGGACAATTTGCAGACTCTCTATACCAGTGGAACAGTTTTTCATATTTTCCTGGGTGAGAAGCTGCCGGATTGGCGATCAACAGCCAGATTGATTAAGACTGTTGCGGAAAATTACAGATTACCTTACTATACAATGAGTCCAACATATTCAGTCTGTCCTGACCATGGATACTTGCCTGGTGAACAGACTAACTGTCCAACCTGTGGACGTGAGACAGAAGTTTACAGCCGTATAACCGGTTATTATCGTCCGCTTAAGAATTGGAATGATGGTAAACAGCAGGAATATAAAGAGCGCAAAGAATATGCGGTCTGAAACGTGAGGTCAAAAAATGGCTCGTCCCTCGACAATTACACCTGAAGAGATCGTGCAGGCGGCACGCAGATTATTTCTCAAGCAAGGCATCGCGAGAACTGAGATGAAACAAATCGCGGCTGCCTGCGGCATTAGCAGAACTACACTGTACCGCTATTATGATTCGAAAGAGTCAATTGCTTTTGGTCTGGTAACTGAAACTCTTGAGCAGCTGGGTTCAGGTGTAGTGCTTGAGCGGGAGGGAGAGACTGTATTTGATTCAATTAGCCGTTCGTTGACGAGTGTGACGCGATTTATGAAGCAGCATCCGGAGCTTCTGCGTCTGCTTGACGATTTTGATTGTTATTTCTCAGATGGTTATCCGGAAGGATCAACATCAAAAAATTATCAGGACTTCTTGAGGCGACAACAGCCTTCATTAGGTGAGGTTCTGGCCAGGGGCATAAGCGATGGTAGTTTAAGACCTGATATCGATATTGAGTTTTATGCTCAGTTTATGATGAATGTTTTACTTGGTGTGGCTCAGCGTATATTGCCGCGACAGCGAATAATTAAATCCGAACAGGGATACAGCAGTGAGTATCTTGATGAAACGCTCCAGATGATACTGCGAGATATCAAATCAAAATAAACTGAGCTCGTTTTCTCATCTCCGTTTGCACAAAAATAGCGTATGAATTTCTCGCATATGATAAGTTGACAGTTGACAGGCTGTCAGCTTATTATATTTATAGTTATGAAACACGTGTAACTAAATTCTTGGACTCATACTTTTACCGGTGTCTGAGAGTTTAGAATTGTAAAGGATGGTATTTATTATGAAGCTTGATATTCCGTATTTGATAGCAAATCTGACACTTGAAGAGAAGGCCGGTTTGTGTTCCGGTGCCGATTTCTGGCATACAAAAGCTGTAGAACGTCTTGGCTTGCCTGCGATCATGGTCAGCGATGGACCTCATGGACTGCGTAAACAGGATGATCAGGGTGATCATGTTGGCATAAATGACAGTATAAAAGCCGTTTGTTTTCCTGCCGGCAGCGCGATGGCAAGCAGTTATGATCGTGATCTGATCAGCCGGGTTGGCTCACTTCTGGGTGAAGAGGCCAGAGCAGAGGGCGTACATACACTGCTTGGTCCTGCGATAAATATTAAAAGAAGTCCACTCTGTGGCCGCAATTTTGAATATCTATCTGAGGATCCATATCTTGCCGGTGAGTTATCGGCAAGTTATGTCGCTGCGGTTCAGGCTGCGAATGTTGGTGTAAGTGTTAAGCATTATGCGGCAAATAATCAAGAATTCCGTAGAATGAGTGTCGATACTCTGGTAGATGAGAGAACCCTTCGCGAAATCTACTTGAAGGCTTTTGAAACTACTGTGCGCAAGTCCAAGCCCTGGACAATAATGTGTGCCTATAACAAAATTAATGGTACTTACTGTTGTGAAAATAAGTGGCTTCTGACAGATACTCTGCGTGATGAATGGGGTTTCGACGGTATTGTTATGACTGACTGGGGCGCTATGAATGAGCGGGTTGATGCTCTTAAGGCTGGTCTTGACCTTGAGATGCCATCGTCAAATGGTTTGAATGACAAGAAAATTGTCGCAGCTGTTGAAGCTGGCGAGCTGCCGCTGGAAGTTCTTGATAGAGCAGTGCAGGATCTTCTCGTCTGGTTTGAGCGTGGTCTTGCTGAGGAACCTGCTATTGCAAGTTTCGATAAGGAAGCTCATCATGAAGCCAGTCGTAAAGCCGCTGCGCAGTGTGCGGTTTTGTTGAAAAACGAGGGTGATTTACTACCTCTTGATAAGAACAGTAAAATCGCGTTTATAGGACCTTTTGCCGGTGCTCCGAGATTTCAGGGTGGTGGTTCAAGCCATATTAATTGTTTTAAAATTACTTCCGCGCTCGATGCTTGTTCGCAGGAAAATATAGAAGTTACATACTCTGCAGGTATTTCTGACGATGGTATCACTGCCGATGATGAGCTGCTTAAGGCCGCTATAGAACAGGCTAAGTCAGCCGAAGTCGCTGTTGTTTTTGCCGGTTTGCCGGATAGCTTCGAATCAGAGGGCTATGATCGCAGCCATATGGATATGCCTCAGGCGCAAAATCAGCTGATATCTGCTATCGCGGCGGTTCAGCCTAATATAGTCGTTGTGCTTCATAAGGGTAGTCCGGTTGCTATGCCGTGGTTAAATGAGGTCTCCGCGGTACTTGATATGTATCTTGGTGGACAGGCGGTTGGTGCAGCGACAGTCGATATTTTGTTCGGTGAGGCAAATCCTTCCGGTAAACTGGCGGAGACTTACCCGTTGAGACTTGAAGATACTCCTTGTTATCTACAGTTCCCGGGTGATGGCAAGTCAGTTACTTATGGCGAAGGCGTTTTTGTCGGTTATCGCTGGTATGACAGCCGCAAGATGGAAGTGCTCTACCCATTTGGTTATGGTTTGTCTTATACCAGCTTCTCTATCAGCGAACTTAAACTTACTACTGATACTCTTGAAGAAGGTGGATCTGTTGAAGTATCTGTCAATGTAACAAACACCGGCAAAAGACCCGGGGCCGAGGTGGTTCAGTTTTATATCGCTCCTCCTGCCAAATTGACAAAAATTCGTCCTGTTCATGAGCTTAAGGGTTTTGAGAAAGTTTATCTTGAAGTTGGAGAGACAAAAACAGTTAAGATTAAACTTGATGTGGACAGTTTCTCCTACTGGTCATCCGAGCAAGGCAAATGGTTTGCCGCTCCGGGAGTTTACACAATAGAAGTTGGCAATTCGAGCCGCGACATTACCTGTTCAACAGCTATTGAACTTAAGACCCCGGCAGCACCCTTTAGATACAGTGCGAGTACCACCTTTGGTGATCTGATGGATGCCGGCATGAATGATATTATTGATCAGTTGAAACAGGGTATGGCGTCAACCCTTGGTGGAGGTGAAAATCCCAGTGAAGGAGCGTCTGAAGGTGTTGTTAACAGCCAGATGATGCAGGAAATGATGGCAGGTATGCCAATTCATGCGCTTGCGAGCTTCACATCTATTCCGGAAGACTCATTCAATGGTCTGATCAATATGCTCAAACAAAGAAGCGCTGAATAACGAAGAGTGCCTCTTAGACTGTTTTTATCAAGCAACAGTGAAATAGTAAATAATTCCGGCAGGGAGAATGGCTCGATAGCTGTTCTCTCTGCTTCTTTTAACCAATGTAGTATATAGAAAAACCTTGACATCTATCGCTTGATTAAGCATCATTATAGACATAACCGTAACATATAAAACGAATCTGACTACAGCTGAAGTGAATGGTTGAGTATACTGACACTTCGGGAATAGGAGCATCTTATGAAAAAAATCTGCGAGACTCTTGCCGCTACGCCTCTGTTTGCAGGTCTTACCCACGAATTGTTTCATGAATACTGCGCAAAAACCAGTATAAGAGTGATTTGGAAAGGTGAGGTTCTGGTAAATGAGGGCGATCCATGCACTGGCATAGGCATGATTGTAGATGGACAATTGGCGATGCAGAAATATACCAGTGGTGGTGATTTCGCTACGCTTGCTCTGCTTGGTCCTGGTGAAGTTTTTGGAGAAAATTTGATTTTTGGTACACGCAAAACCCATCCTACAACCATAGAAGCGGTTACCAATTCTAAAATTATTATGATCAGCAAAGACATGTTGATGCATCTGCTTGGTAATAGTCCGGCAATCATGTCAAATTTTCTGCGTATATTGTCTGATAGGGTGCAAATGCAAAATCGCAGGATCACATTACTATCTCAGAAGAGTTTGCGGCAGAAAATAGCTAATTATCTGCTTGATCTGCTGCGTGATCAACTGGAAAAAGAAGGAGAGACGCCAAAAACCGCTCGCCAACTTGTTTCTACGCAGGCAGTTGAGCTGCCGGTTTCCAAAGAAGTAGTTTCCAGACTCCTGGCCATGCCCAGGCCTTCATTCTCGCGTGAGCTTATCGCTATGGAGCGCGATGGCTTAATCAGGGTAAGTGGCCGTGTTATCTGGCTTCTTGATTTGGATGGTCTTGAGCGGGGCGTTATAGAGGGTTTTATTAACCCTTGATATTTGGAATTGTCTCCGCGGATATTTGGCAGCTGCTATGATAGGCAGCTGCCATTTTATGATTATGAATAGACTCCTGTAGATTCTCTCTCAATGATGGCGCATGGCAATTCTACGATATTGTTGTTATTATCTGATTCGCCGTCCAATGACTTGATCATCAGCCGGCCGGCTGTTTGACCAATTTCGAAAAGTGGTAGTGAGACTGTTGATAGTGTTGGTCTGGTAACTTGACTTATTTCCCGATTGTCAAAACCAATCAGAGCAAGATCCTGACCAACAACTATACCGTTTAAATTGCAGTAATCAATAATTCCTGAAGCCATTTCGTCGTTATGGGCGAAAATAGCTGTCGCCCCTGCTTCGATTAATTGTCCTGCCAATTCAAAGCCGCTGTTTCTTCCCCAATCTCCATGTACGGTTAAATGTGGATTGTACGGCATATTATTATCGTACAGGGCCTCCTGATAACCAAGAAGACGATTCGCGGCGTGCATACTATCGGCGAGACCTGCAAGTACGCCGATGTTTTTATGCCCTTTTTTTATAAGCAGCTCTGTAACTTCATAGGCTGCTCTCTTGTCATCGTACATTATCGAAGGCACATCCTTGTCTGCACTCTTGCAATAAGCACAAATAAATTTTGGTGTACATTCATCTGAAAGGCTGACGACTATATGACTGTGACAGCCGATATATATAATACCGTCTACCTGTTTGGAAAGCATATCATTTACCGTTTCGCAAACAAGGCTGTTTGACTCTTTTTGATCTCTTGGTCCATTACCGTATCTTTTATTAAAACGCAGATTCCCCAGAATGTAGTGGTAACCAGACTCTTCACAGGCTGCCGCTATTCCGTCAACAATCTCAGGTGAGTTGAATACTGTAAGATCTTCAGTGATTATCCCGATTGTGCGGCTCTTACCACTCTTAAGCTGCCTGGCACTTAGATTGGGTCTGTAATTCAACTCTCGTGCTATAGATAAAATTCGATCTGCGGTTTTTTGATTGACACCGCGTTTACCATTAAGAACCTTCGATACGGTCGCTATTGAAACGTTTGCCTTCTGTGAAATTTCCCTGATTGTGGACATCCTGATATGCCTCCGCTACGTAATAATAAACGGCTCAAGTACCGTGAATACATTATATCTTATAAACGTTTAACAAGCAATTAGTGTAAAAAACTAAAAAAAGTATAAGAGTGCATCTTCCATATCAGTGCGATTATCTTATAAAAACTCATCTTTATGATCTCTGAAGAGCTTGATCAGAAGCTGTATATGTGCAATGTGCACATGCGTAGCTGTGTATTGTGTCGAAGTGGATGCAAAATACCTTTTACTCCTTTACATGCCGCGAAACAAGAGTTATAGTGAAAACAGATGGTAAACGTTTAATATAAACGGTTCAAAAACCGGCCTGGATGCGGTTTGGAGCGGTGATAAATGATGTATAAATAAAACGTATAACTATCTAATACAGCAAATGGAGTATTTCTATGAAGAAGAGTTTTCCCCGCCCGATGAGCCTGAGCAGAGTGAAGATCACTGATGAGCTATATGGCAGTTATGTAAATCTCGTAGCTGAAAAAATAATTCCTTATCAGTGGGACATTTTAAATGACAGAGTTCCGGGTGCAGAAAAATCTCATTGTGTTGAGAACTTTCGTATTGCTGCCGGAGAATCTCAAGGGGATCATTATGGACCGGTATTTTGTGATACGGACGCGTACAAGTGGCTTGAAGCAGTAGCCTACTGCATTGAGAACGGAAGCGATGGCAGATATGAACCGACAGCGGATGATTTGATTGATTTGATCGGTAGAGCACAAAGACCTAATGGTTATCTCAATACTTACTATACTGTGGTTTCACCAGGGCAGCGTTGGCTTAATCTGACGGAAGGACATGAATTGTATTCCGCAGGTCATCTTATGGAAGCCGCTGTTGCTTATTACAAAGCTACGGGAAAAGACAAGTTGCTGCAGATAGCCTGTAAATTTGCTGATTTGATTTGTGAAGTATTTGGATCAGGTCAGAAGCAGTGCCAGGGATATCCCGGTCATCAAGAAATTGAGCTTGCTCTGGTGAAGCTGTACCATGCAACAGGTCGTGCAAGATATCTCGAACTTGCTGATTTTTTCATCAAAGAACGTGGCGTAAGACCTAATTACTTGATTGAAGAGATTCAGCGCCGTCAGGGCAACGGTTTGTTCAAGGAGTTCGCGGATTATGATGAGGAATATGCTCAATCACATCAGCCGCCGGTAGAGCAAAAAACGGCCGAAGGACATGCCGTTCGTGCTTTGTACATGTATGCCGCGATGGCAGATCTGGCGATTGAACAAGATGATCAGCAACTGAACGAGGCCTGTCTAAAATTGTGGAACAATATAACTACAAAAAGAATGCATATTACAGGTGGTGTTGGTACTTCAGGCCATCTTGAGCGTTTTACTGTTGATTATGATCTGCCGAACAACAGCACCTACTGCGAGTCCTGCGCATCGATCGCCTTGATGATGTTCGGTCAGAGAATGGCGTCTCTCACGGGTGATGCGTCTTTCTACGACATTGTTGAGAAATCTCTGTGCAACACTGTTCTTGCCGGGATCGCTGTGACGGGCGATAAATATTTTTATGTCAATCCCCTCGAAGTCTGGCCTGAAAATTGCAAGCCATCAACATCGATGTCTCATGTTAAGCCAGTTCGTCAACCTTGGTTTCCCGTAGCCTGCTGCCCGCCTAATATAGCCAGAACATTGGCTTCTCTTGCTCAATATATATACAGTCAAGACGATCTAAGCCTTTATATAAATCAGTTTATTTCGTCGGAACTGGAAACATCGCTTGAAGGCGCAAAAATCAAGCTAAAACTTGAATCCAGTTTTATGCAGGATGGTTTAGTAACTATACAGGTACAAGCATCCGCGGCATGTTCTTTGAAAATTCGTATGCCTGGATATTGTGACTATCCAGATTTTACTCTTGATGGTTCCGGCGTTATCCCTACCGTTGAGAATAATTACGCAGTTTTTATTCTTAATGGCAATGGAGAATATGAGATTTCAATGAAATATGAAGTGAAACCACACTTCGTCGCAGCAAACCATAGAGTTCGAGCTGATGCTGGTAAGGCGGCGTTGGTAAAAGGACCGTATGTTTATTGTCTGGAAGAAGTCGATAATGGTTCGGAGCTGTCCAATATTTTTATCGATACTACAGCTAATATCCAGGAAGGTATGCCGCTTGCGGGAATGCCGGGTAGATTACCTGTAATTAAATATAGTGGTAAGAAAATTATTTCTTCTATTGCTGACGATAGTCAGCTCTATGGTAAGCCGGTATGGAAATTTGATGATGTTAATTTAACTGCCGTTCCATATTGCTTGTGGTGCAATCGAGAAGTCGGTGAAATGCTTGTCTGGCAGAAAGTAGAACGTTTAATATGATTATTTGCAGTGAAAACTGCATTATAATAAAAAAGAAAGAAGAGGTGCAAAGTATGAAAGCTGCAAGAAAAATCGTGACGCTGCTGCTATGTGCGGCAATGATATTCGGTATCACTGCCTGTAATGGCGGCACAGAAACAACCGGAACATCATCAGACGGCGGTCAAACAACCACCACCGAAGGAGATGAATCAACTACAACAGAGTCCAGCGCAGATGCAGGTGAGAAAGTCAAAATTACCTATGCGATCTGAGGCGGTGAAGATGAAGCGAAGAATACTCAGGCAGTAGCTGATAAGTTCAATGCTTCTCAGGACAAAATTGAAGTTGAAGTAACACCTATTCCCTGGGAGACCTATCTCGAAAAACTCAACGCAATGGCCACCGCAAAAGAGCTGCCTGACACTGCGATCATGAGCGAAGCTGGTGTCATTCAGTGGGCAGAACAAGGCATGTTGTATGATATTTCAGAGATGTATGGTCCCGAAGATCCGAAACCTCTCGATAGTCTGGCTTTTAAGTATGCCGATAAAACAGTTGCATATTCAGCTGCCAATGAAATTCTGCTGATGTACTACAACAAGGATATGTTCGATGCGGCTGGCGTCGCTTACCCGCCGGCAGTTGCTGAAGAAGCCTGGACATGGGACGAATTTGTCGAAGCTTCCAAGAAACTTACACTTGATAAGAATGGTAAAACACCAAATGACGCTGATTTTGATAAGAACAACATAACTCAGTACGGTTGTATGGTGGAAAACCTGACCTGGCAGCTTGAAGTGTGGGCTCTGTCAAATGGCGGTGGTTTCTATAGTGAGGATGGTAGCTCTTTAGCTATTGGGGAAGCTTCTTCTATCGAAGCGATCCAGAGAGTTGCTGATCTATATCTTAAGGACAATGTCGCTCCTTTGTCATCTGGTCTTACTGATGATGGTGTACAACGTTCATTGATCGCAGGTACAACCGCGATGACTACAAATGGCGCCTGGAATATCGGTACAAGTCTGGCCAGTGCCCGTGAAGAAGGACTCAACTACGGTGTAGCAGTTCTGCCTTACATGGAAGAAAAGGTTACAATCTGTACGGGTGGTCCGAACGTTGTCTTCAATCAGACTGAGCATCCTGAGGAAGCTATGGAATGGTTGAAATGGTACGCGAGAGAAGAAAATAACTGGGAAAATCTGATTTCAACAGGTATCTGGATGCCAACACTTGATTCATATTACACTGATGAAGAAATGACCAAGAAGTGGCTTGAAAACCCCAACTTCCCGGAATATGAAGAAGCCAAGAGTGTTCTGGTTGATTACGCAAAAGACTATACTCAGTCAACCGCTTGGTACTATGTAAATAATACCAATGATTTCAATGAGCTTCTCGGATCTGTGCTGGGTGATGTCTGGACCGGCAAGATCACAGTTGAGCAGGCTATCACCGATAATCTGCCTGCGCTCGAAGATGCTTTTGCCGGTAATTTTTAAGATCTGGCAATCAGTTCCCGAGTGATACGAAAAAAACATTTTTCTTTACTACTATCATTATAATACTATGTGCAGACCGGGCGTTCGCGGCGTATACTGACGGACGCCCGTGGTCTGACTCAGAATCAGAGGTAAGACTATGATGAAACAGCGACAAAAGGAGCATAAGCTGTCAACGGCGGCGAAGAGAGAAGCCCGAACAGCTTATCTATGTCTGACTCCGGCATTATGCGGATTGACATTTATTACGTATCTGCCTCTGCTGGCGGTTCTCGTACTTAGCTTCTTCCGATGGAAGGGACTGACTGCTCCAACATTCAATGGATTCGATAATTATATCAGGCTGTTTACCACGGATCCGTATTTCAAAGACTCAGTAAAAGTAACGATTTATTTTTCCATTCTGGCTGTCGCCGGCAGTATGATTTATTCGCTGGTTGTGGCTATGCTGCTGAACCGGAAAATTCCTGCACGTGGTTTCTTCCGTGTGGTTTTCTATATGCCGTATATATTACCGGCTGCCGCTGTCTACATCGGCTGGTCCTGGCTCTATGAAGCGAATTTCGGCTTGTTCAACTATATTCTTAAATCTATAGGAATTAATAGCATCATGTTTCTCAATGATTCGGATTATATTGTGCCTTCTCTGGCACTTATAGCTGTTTGGCTGTCGGGCAATCTGATTGTTATTTTCCTGGCCGGCTTGCAGAACGTGCCGCGTATTTACCATGAAGCCGCTGAGATAGACGGCGCTAACTCTTTTCAAAGATTTATACACGTGACACTTCCAAGTATGTCACCAATTATTTTCTACAATTTAATTATGAGTTTGATTACAAATATGCAGATTGTTGTCCCCGCTCTGGCGTTGACAAGCGGTGGCCCCGGAAATTCATCGATGTTTATGACTTATCTTATGTATAGATATGCTTTTCGCAGTAACCAGATTGGTTATGCTTGCGCCATATCATTTGTTTTTTTCTTCCTGATTGCTATTTTCACTTTGATCCTGTTTGCGACCAGCCGCGGCTGGATATTCTATGAAGGCGGTGATGACTGATGAGCAGTATAAATTTATCAGGCAGCAGATCTGCCTCGCTAAAAGGTATCAAAGCACGTGCTAAAATTGGTAACGCGTTGACTTTAATAATTGTGTCTGCCATGGCTGCGATTGTCCTTCTGCCAATTTGGTGGATTTTCCGTTCGTCATTGATGACTAATAATGAGTTATATGCCTGGCCGCCGTCCTTCTTCCCGAGCAGATGGCTCTTCTCCAATTACGCTGAAACTCTTGAGACTTTTAAGTTTTGGCTGTACTTCAGCAATACAATGAAGATTATCGTGCCCGCAGTCACGGGAGGAACAATAACCGCTACGATTTGTGGTTATGCTTTTGCCAGATTAAGATTCAAAGGCAAGAAGGTTCTATTCGCGCTATGTGTGGGTTCAATGCTTCTGCCACCAATGGTTACTCTGATTCCACAGTATATCGTCTGGACAAGATTTTTGGGATTAGCGGATACCTATTGGCCGCTGATCGTCCCATATTTTACAGGTGGTGGTGCTTTTAGTATCTTTCTTATTCGTCAGTTTATCAGCACTATTCCGCGTGAACTTGATGAAGCTGCAACGATTGACGGGGCTGGTCCGATGAGAATTCTTGGCAGTATAATAATTCCGGCTATAAAAGCTGCGATGATTGTTGTTGCGCTTCTGATATTCATTACGCTTTGGAATGATCTGCTGCAACAAACGGTATATATTAATACTGAACCGAAATTCACTATTGTTATTGGTTTATCGATGTTCCGAGGTGGGCTTAAAGCTGATTGGGCCAAAATTATGTGCGCGACATGTTTGTCATTTCTGCCTGGTGTTATTTTCTATATGATTGGTCAGAAGTATTTTGTCGAAGGTATAGTTATGACAGGTATGAAGAATTAACGGCTATTAGCTTAGACCTTATGTACATATATGTGCTATTGATTTATTGCTCAGGAATTCCTGAAGTTGTGTGACAGTAAATGACAGATCGCAGAAGTGATCTGTCATTTATTGTTTCAAATGCCAGTCAGTCCAGGCTGTTGATTGATTTATCTGAGACAATTTGGCAGAAATTATCATTTGTTTGTCATAGGACTGTATTTTTATGCCATCATTAGCTATAATTTGCCTATCATGTTAAAAGCTGGAAGAGGTTATAAATGGATGCTTTGAAACAGAAGATTCTGAATGAAGGCCAGGTTCTGCCGGGGAATGTGTTGAAGGTGGATCATTTTCTCAATCATCAAATTGATCCCGAACTCATGTATCAGATTGGCCAGGCTTTTGCCGGTTTTTTTGCTGGTAGAAACATCAACAGAATACTAACTATTGAGGCATCTGGGATACCGCCTGCTCTTATGACCGGTCTGGCTATGAAGCTGCCGGTGGTTTTCGCGAAAAAAACTGAAGCAGCTAATCTGGATACTGATTTTCTTGCGGCTTCGGTTTATTCTTTTACCAGACAGCGTGAGTACACTATACGGGTCAGTCGTAAATATCTGCAGCCCGGAGATCGAGTTCTTGTGATCGATGATTTTCTTGCTAACGGCCAGGCTCTGCTTGGTTTGGCGGATATTATAAGTCAGGCGGGCGCGGATTTTGTGGGCGCCGGTATTGTGATTGAGAAGGCCTTCCAACAAGGAGGAGAACTGGCGCGTGAACGTGGAATAGAAGTTCATTCGCTGGCAAAAATTCAGGATATGACTGACGGTAAGGTTCATTTCTGCGATGATCATCTGTAAATTGCAATGATTGTACGCAGATAGTTCGAACCAACTGGGAATCAGGGGAGAACCGGAAGCTGACCGTTCAGAATATCATATAGTATGAGAAGTTTAGTGCTGAAGGAGGAAATCATGATGAAACTTCGTAAATTGGTGACACTTATGCTCTGTCTGAGTATGTTGGTCAGCGCTGTCGCGATGGCTGGATGTGATGACAAGGAAGAGGATGGTAAGCTTAAGGTTGGTATTATTTATATCAGCCCGAAAACAGACGGTGGCTGGTCAGAGGCTCATGCCAAAGGCTTCGCTCAGGCGGTTGAGAATATAGGTGCTGATAAGGTTCAGCTTGCAGAGATTGAGTCCATTGATGATAATGACGCTCAGGCAACTGAGACAGCATTGCGTCAGCTTGCTGAGCAGGGCTGTGAGCTTGTCTTCGCTACCAGCTATAATTACATGAATACTGTCGTTAAGCTGGCAGATGAGTACAAAGATATTAAGTTTGAACATTGCTCAGGCTATATGAGTAGTGAGAATCTGGCAAACTATTTTGGCCAGATTGAGCAGGCCAGATATCTCTCTGGTATTGTTGCCGGAAGAATGACCGAGAGTGATAAAATTGGTTTTGTAGCCGCACAGAAGATTCCCGAAGTTATGCGTGCTGTTAACTCATTTACGCTTGGTGTAAGATCTGTAAACCCGGAAGCTGAAGTAATGGTCAGCTGGACTAACACTTGGTATGATCCCCAGAAGGAAAAAGAAGCTGCCATCGCTCTTATCGATAGCGGTTGTGATGTAGTTGGACAGCACCAGGACTCAACAGCGACTCAGGAAGCTGCGCAGGAGAAGGGTGTCTACGGTATTGGTTACGATAATCCCATGTACAGTGAAGCAATCAAGGACGCATATCTGACAGCTCCTATCTGGCTTTGGGGTGCTTATTATGAAGAACGTATCCAAGCTGTGCTCGATGGAAATTGGGAGAGTGGCGCTTACTGGGGCGGTATGGCCGAGGGAGTTGTTGCTCTCGATGAAATGACTGATCTGGTTCCTCAGGAAGTTCAAGACGAAGTTAATGGGCTTGTTGATACCATGAAAGAACAGGGCAATGCCTATGTGTTCGCAGGACCGATCAATGATAATACCGGCGAGCTCAGAGTAGCAGAAGGCGAATCTCTTGATAAGGATTCACAGATGAGTATGGACTGGTATGTTGAAGGCATAACAGTTGCAGCGGAATAATTGATCCAGGCGGTTTGTTTTTACCGACTGGCCTCAGAACCGGACATTTTCCGGATCCTAATGGATCCGGAAGCTGATCCGGTTTTGCCATTTCAGTGTGTTCAGGGGGTTTATTGTGAGTAAAACGAATACCGGCAGCAATCTGAGAGCGGATGTCCCGGCAATCGATATGCAAGGTATCTGCAAAGCTTTTGGCCAGGTGCAGGCGAATAGTGATATTTGTTTTTCTGTGCGAAAGGGCGAGATTCATGCATTACTTGGTGAGAATGGATCCGGTAAGAGTACTCTGATGAATATTTTATCAGGAATCTATCAGCCGGATGCAGGCAGTGTTCATGTCTATGGGCAACAGGTGTTCTTTAGATCGCCGCGGGATTCAATTAAGCGTGGTATCGGCATGATTCATCAACATTTCAAACTTGTTGAGCATATGACGGCTCTGGAAAATATTATTGCAGGTACCGGTCAAGGCCTCAGATTAAATAAGAAGCAGGCGCGCATCAGAATTTCTGAGTTCTCAGAGAAGTTCGATATGGCTGTAGAGCCGGATCGTCTTGTAAGTGATATGTCTGTTGGCGAAAAACAGGCGGTAGAAATCCTCAAGGTTCTGTATCGCGGCGCTGATATACTTGTTTTGGATGAACCAACCGCAGTGCTGACTCCTCAAGAGATTCGCAAACTGTTCAAAATAATGGGACGTATGCGAGAACAAGGCAAGGCAGTTGTCTTCATTAGTCATAAGCTCAATGAAGTACGTGAAATGAGCGATCGTATAACCGTTCTTCATAAAGGACGTACGGTAGCCACTGTTGATACCGCAAGTCTCTCTGCTGATGCCTTGATTGAACTTATGGTCGGACGTAAAGTAGACCTTGCGATTAATAGACCGAGAGTGGTCAGTGACGGTGTGTGTCTGCGTGTTGAGAATCTGACTGTTCAGGATATAGATGGGGTCAAAAAGCTGGATGAGGTTAGCTTCGAGCTTAATCATGGAGAGATTCTTGGAGTCGCCGGTCTTGCTGGCAGTGGTCAAAAAGAGCTCTGTGAAACTATTGCCGGTTTGATAAACCCGTCTGCGGGCAGTATCAGCTTTCATGATAAAAATATAGTTGGGTTGTCGCCCCGTGAGATTATCTCCCTTGGTATCAGCATGAGTTTTATTCCTGAAGACCGCCTTGGAATGGGACTTGTTGCCAGCATGGATATTGCTGATAACATTATGCTCAAGGATTATGCCTTCCACAAAGGACCTATGCTGCAACGCAGAATTGCTCGTAAAAAAGCTGATAATATAGTTAAACAGCTTGATATTCAGACACCCGGAATTTTTCATACAGTTAGCAAGCTGTCAGGTGGTAATATTCAGAAAGTAATTCTGGGTCGTGAAATTAACCTGAATCCGAAGCTTCTGATTACTGCTTATGCTGTCAGAGGACTTGATATTAATTCGTCGCATACAATTTATAATCTGTTGAATGAGCAGAAGATGAAAGGTGTTGCTGTACTGTACATTGGTGAAGATCTTGATGTGCTGCTTGATTTGTGCGACCGTGTTATGGTTATGTGTCAGGGACAGGTGACAGGTATAGCTGACGCGCGCAAGATAAGCAAGGATCAGGTTGGTCTTATGATGACAGGCCTTACTTATCATGAAACGGTAAACTCTGTTAAGACAGATTCAATGATTAATGAGTCTGAAAAGGGGGCGGGAGTTCGATGAAAATTCGTTTGGCAAAGAAGGAAGATGTTTCAACGCCAAAAGCCGTTGCGATCAGGGTAGGCGCTGTTATAATCGCGATCGCTTTTTCTGGTTTGATTATTCTTCTGATGGGTCATGATCCGTTTGAAACCTTCGAAGCAATGATCAAGGGGTCGCTTGGCAGTTCATATGGTATTCGTAATACAATTACCGTTGCTGTACCGCTTCTGGTTATTGGACTTGGCTTATCAGTTGCTTTTAGCATGAAGTTTTGGAATATTGGAGGCGAAGGTCAGCTGGTTATGGGCGCGATCTGGGGGACTTATGCCGCGCACCAAATGCCGGACAGCATCAGCCCGTGGCTGGCTCTTCCGCTTGTAGGACTGGCATCAATCGCTGGTGGCGCTTTTTGGGCTGTTATCCCAGGTTTCTTTCGAGCATTTTCGCGTACAAATGAAACACTTTTTACGCTGATGCTAAATTATGTAGCTATTAAATTTACAGTTTACCTTCGATGCGAATTATGGAAAGATCCTGAGGCCAAAGGATTCCCGCAAATAGCTCCCTTGCCTGATTCGGCTCATCTGCCTAAGTTATTTGGAATACACATTGGCTGGATTGTAGCTCTGATTCTGGTGGTCATGGTGCATTTGTTTTTGCGCTACAGTAAACTCGGTTATGAAATCAGAGTGGTTGGTGAGAGTGAACGCACAGCTCACTATGCGGGAATTAATGTTCGTAAGGTAATAATCACAGGTACCCTTATTTCCGGTGCGCTTGTTGGTCTTGCAGGCATGCTTAAGCTTACAGGTGTATCGTGGACTTTGTCCGAGAGCATCGGTGGTGGGAATGGCTTCACAGCTGTTATGGTGGCCTGGCTGGCTCAGCTGCAGGCGCCGGTGATGATAATAACATCATTGTTGTTTGCTGTTATGGAACAAGGTTCAATGGCTATGGAAATCAGCGTCGGCGTTCCGGCATCAGTTTCTAAGATAATAGAAGGTTTGATTCTTTTTGCCGCACTGTCATCTGATTTGTTTATCCGCTATCGTGTCGTAGCGGAACGCAAAAGCAGTGCAGCCTGTTCATCAGATAATACTTCAGCGGTAATTGCTGGAAATGGCGAAGGGGGTACAAAATGAACGCAGGAATGATGATCGCTTTGTTTCTGGCTTCGGCAATTAGAATGTCAATTCCTCTGCTGCTGGGTACTGTGGGAGAGTCACTGACTGAGAGATCCGGTCACCTTAATCTCGGTGTAGAAGGGCTGATGATGATGGGAGCCGCGACCGGCTATGTGGTGGCTTATCGTACAGATAGTATTATTCTTGCGATATTAGCCGGTATGGCAGGTGCCGGACTGGGCAGTTTAATTTACGCTTTTTTAACGATTTCCATGAAAACAAGACAAGATGTTACCGGTTTGGCACTGACCATATTTGGTACAGGTTTTGCTAATACAATGGGAAAAGCTCTCGCCGGTACCACAACATCTGAGAAAATACGTGCTTTTACAAAAGGGCAACCCTTCAAACCGGATCTTACCGCTGTTTCTGAAGTGCCTGTTCTTGGTCCTGCTTTGGAGTATATCAGTGCCGCTTTGCTACAGCATAATCTGTTTGTTTATTTATCTTTTGCGATTGCTGTTTTTGCTTATTGGTACTTGTTCCATACAAGACCAGGTCTTCATGTGAGATCTACTGGTGAAAACCCTGCGGCTGCTGATGCTTCGGGTATCAGAGTGACATCGCTTCGTTACCTGCACGTTATCGTTGGCGGCATGTTTTGCGGTCTTGGCGGTTTTTATATATCTGTAGTTAATGTTGGTACTTGGCTTGATGATATTATCGCCGGTCGCGGCTGGATAGTTGTAGCTCTGGTAATATTTATTCGCTGGCATCCCTTAAAAGCAATAGCCGGAACACTTCTGTTCGGAGCTCTTGAAATCGTTGGATTTCGGATGCAGCAGATTCCGGCTCTCGGATCATTACCAATATTTTCGCAATACGCGATTGACCTTTATCCCTATCTGATGACAATTATTGTGCTTGTGATCACCTATGCCCGCAAAAAAGCCTGGCAGGGGCCGGCAAGTCTTGGCCAACCTTATTTCCGCGAAGACAGGTGATTATATCCAGACTCTTGCGCAATCTGTTACGGATATGGTTTACTATCATTGCGGAGGGTAAAAAGATAGATGATGAACGGGGATTTGCTGTCTGATATTGGACAATTTTTCTCCAGTCTGCTGCAGGATTTTACCAGTGGACTGATTTTCTTCGGCGGCCCGCTTGATATTATGCTGGCCGTCCTTGATGTGCTTGCCACATCACTTGTCGTATATTATGTTCTGAAAATTCTTCGTGATTCGCGAGCCTGGCAGTTGTTAAAAGGGCTGGCGATGATTATTTCTTTTGCCCTTATTTGCAGTCTCATAGGCCTGGATACAGTTGGTTTCCTGCTAAATAATACCATCTCTGTCCTGGCTATCGCTTTTGTTGTTATTTTCCAGCCTGAACTGAGACGCGCGCTGGAAACCGTTGGACGCAACAGCTTCAACATGATTTCTTCAGCAATAGCTCAGGATGACAGTCGTGATCCTGCTGGATCTGTGCATAATCTTATAGAGGCGATTGTTCGTGCCTGTGAGAAGATGTCGGAGACTTTTACCGGTGCTCTGATAATTATAGAGCGGTCGACACGTTTGGGTGATTTTGCTGAGCAGGAAAATGTTGTCCCTCTCGACGCCGCGGTGTCTTCAACCTTTCTCCAGCAGATATTCTATAAAGGCTCACCACTTCATGACGGCGCTGTTCTTATTAGAAATGGACGTGTCAGTGCTGCTCGTGTTCATGTTCCGCTATCTGATAATTATCATCTCAGGCGTGATTACGGTACACGCCACAGGGCTGCTATAGGAGCCAGTGAAATAGGTGATACTATAGCGGTGGTTGTATCTGAAGAACGCGGGACAATAAGTTTGAGTCTCGAAGGCCGTCTGTATACTCTTGATAACGGTGACGCATTGCGTACTTTGCTGCATAAACTGCTTAGTCCGGCAAAAGCAGCGAGTGGGATTTCTGGCTGGTTTCGAGGCGGCAAGCATGCGCGGTCAGGTAAGAAGACTCAGTCTGTAGATCAGAAGAAAACCGGTAAAAGCGATAAATCCTCAACGTCAAGCCTTAACAAAAATATTGAATCCTCGGCTGAGGCATATGAATCTGTTCCGGTGTGGCGGAGAATATTTTATCGTCAATCAAGTCCGGCTGGTCCCAAAGTTACTCGCAAGCAGAAGGTTGTTTTATCGCTGGCGTCTGTCGCGATCGCGATTGTGCTTTGGCTCTATGTTCAGGTAACAATCAATCCGGTGGATAATCGAACTTTTACCGTTTCTCTTACATATAGAGGCGTTGAGACCGCGCAAGAGAATGGTTTCAATATTCAAATACCTGTTCAAACTGTTCAGGTAAATGTCGTTGGACGTAAAAATACTGTGACAGCTCTAAGAGCTTCTGATATTACCGCTTATGTTGATTTCTCTGACATTGATGAATCCGGTCTGATTTCTATTCCGGTCGAAATTGATACCGGGACTTTGCTATATACAAGACCGACATTTATCACGCCATCTTCTGTAACTGTAAGCGTGCGTGAAGCCGAATAATTCTTCTGAATCTCTATATCTTTGATGTAAATGTGACAATAAGATGTAACACTGGTGTAATATGCACGCGATGTGTTATTCCTTCTATATTGCTTTGTTTCAAGAGTTTGTGAGATGGTGTCGCTAAAGAGCAATGTTCTTGTAATGGTATTGAAATATTAAATGTGTTATTAATGAAATAGTTAGCCAGGCGGTGCTATGCTATAATGCAAACAGAAATCTGTAGAGGAGAATTAATTATGCCACGTTTATTTGGAACTGATGGTGTTAGAGGAATAGCGAATAAGGAGCTTACTCCCGATCTGGCTTTTAGGCTTGGATGGGCAGGCGCTCAGGTGCTTGCCGGTGAATGTACACATAAACCGGTTATTATTGTTGGTAGTGATACTAGAATTTCCTGCGCTATGCTGGAATCGGCATTGGTAGCCGGTATTTGTTCAGCAGGAGCAGATGTTTTTATCTGTGGGGTTATTCCAACTCCCGGTATTGCTTATCTCGTCCGTAAATATAAATGCGATGCCGGTGTTATGATTTCCGCTTCGCACAATTCTTATGAGTTCAATGGAATCAAATTCTTCAGCAGCAATGGCTATAAACTGCCTGATGAAGTTGAAGATAAAATCGAAGCGCTTGTAGAGAATTATGCAAAAGCTTCTTGTGAACGTCCTATTGGCGATTTGATCGGCAGAAGAATAGAGAAGAAGAATGCTTCAAGAGATTACACAGAGCATTTAAAACGTCGGATGGGCGTGGATCTTAGCGGAATGAAAATTGGTCTTGATTGCGCTAATGGCGCCTGTGCCCATATCGCTCCCGGGCTGTTTAGTGATCTTGGTGCCGATGTAGTTGCGATCGGAACAGAACCTGACGGTATAAATATAAACCAGAATTGCGGATCTACTCACCTCGAGAGATTGCGGCAGCTTGTCAGACGCGAGAGTTGTGATATCGGTATTGCCTTCGATGGTGACGCTGACCGCATGCTGGCCGTTGATGAAAACGGAGTTGTTGTTGATGGCGATGTGATCATGGCGATAGTCGCTATGGATATGAAGAGTCAGAAACAGCTAAATGACGATACACTTGTCGTTACCGTAATGAGCAACCTTGGCTTGGATATTATGGCCGAGGAGAGAGGTCTTAAGCTGGCTAAAACTAAGGTTGGTGATAGATATGTTCTTGAGGAAATGCTTAAGCAAGGCTATTCAATAGGTGGCGAACAATCCGGGCACATAATTTTGCTTGAACATTCGACTACAGGCGATGGTATGTTGAGTGCGCTTAGACTCCTGAGAGCTCTTGTTAACAAGTCTGAGCGTTTAAGTGATGCCCGTCAGATAATGCAGATATTGCCACAGGTGCTCAAGAGTGCCAAGGTGCCAAATGAACGCAAATCATCCGCGATGGAAGACGAAGATATAAAAGCTGCCTGTGACAAAATTCAGAAGCAGCTTGGTTCAAAAGGGAGAATACTTGTTCGTGCTTCCGGAACTGAACCTATCATCAGAGTTATGCTTGAAGGCCAGGATATCGATGAGATAACCAAAATGGCTGAACAGGTGACTGAGCTGATTGTCAGCAAATATGGAATCTGATATTTGAAAGAAGGAAAACTTAATGTGTGGAATTGTTGGTTATATCGGTCAGGACAAAACTCTTGAAATCCTGATGGATGGTTTAAGTCGCCTTGAATATCGTGGATATGACTCTGCCGGAGTCGCCTATCTTCAAGATGGAAATGTAGACGTTATCAAGCGCAAAGGGCGACTTGATAATTTGCGTGAAGCTCTAAATAACGCAGGATGTATGAGTTCAGAGGATGTATTCGCTGGTATAGGGCATACACGTTGGGCTACTCATGGAGCTCCGTCTGATGAGAATTCACATCCGCATCTATCAGATAGCGGAAAAATCGCAGTTGTCCACAACGGTATTATTGAAAACTATCTTGAACTCAAGAAGTATCTCACAGATAAGGGATATAAATTTCATTCCGAAACAGATACTGAAGTAATCGCTCATTTAGTTGAGCATCATTATAAGAAGTGTGAGCCAGGTAATCTTCTGGAAGCGGTTCGTATGACACTTTCAGTGCTTGAGGGATCATATGCTCTTGGTGTGCTCTGTGCTGACTGTCCTGAGAGTTTCGTAGCTGCACGTAAGGATAGTCCATTGATCATTGGTCTTGGCGAACAAGGCAATTATATTGCTTCCGATATTCCTGCTATCCTCAGCAGAACTAGAAATATTGTGATCATGGAAGATCAGGAAATAGCGTTGCTGACTGCTGAGTGTGTCAAGTTATTTGACAGTCTGGGTCAGCCTGTTGAACGTGAACCGGTCTATGTTACATGGGATAGTGAAGCTGCGGAAAAAGGCGGCTATGAGCATTTCATGATGAAAGAGATTAATGAGGAAGCACGTGCTCTTAAGGACACGATTGTTCCAAGAATCAGAAATGGTCTGATTAGATTTGAACATGTTGATCTTAACCGTGAAATACTTGAAGATACAGACCATATTCATATTGTGGCCTGCGGTACTGCCAGTCATGCCGGCGTCGTTGGTAAGTATATCATTGAAAAACTCTGCCGAATTCCAGTGCAGGTGGACGTCGCTTCTGAGTTTAGATACAGAGATCCTATAATAGGCGAGAAAACTCTTGTTATCATTATCAGCCAGTCAGGCGAGACACTTGATACTTTGGCTGCCATGCGTGAAGCGAAAAAGATGGGCGCGAGAATTCTGGCGATAGTTAATGTTGTTGGCAGTTCAATTGCCCGGGAAGCAGACTCTGTTATTTATACCGCAGCTGGTCCGGAGATTGCAGTGGCCTCAACAAAAGCTTATAACACGCAGTTGGCCGCTCTCTATCTACTTGCTTTTCAGATGGCGCATACGCTTGGAAAAATCGAACAGGATGAATATGAGTCTTATCTTAAAAAACTGACAGAATTGCCGGATGTAATGGAAAAAACGCTTGCGCGTAAAGAAACAGTTCAGCGTTTCGCGGCAGAACATTTTAATGTTCATAGCGTGTTTTTTATCGGTAGAAGCTTGGATTATGCCTTATCAATGGAGGCATCACTGAAACTAAAAGAAATATCCTATATTCATTCGGAAGCTTATGCAGGTGGTGAGCTTAAGCATGGTACTATCGCTCTGATAGAAGAGGGTACATTGGTAGTGTGCCCGCTGACTCAAGATAGACTGCTTGATAAGATGATCAGCAATATCAGAGAAGTAAAAGCAAGAGGGGCGCTAGTTCTTGGAATCGCGATGGACTCATGTGCGAAGGCAGAAGAAGTTTGTGACACAATTATCAGAATTCCAGATGTCGATCCTTTGCTCGCGCCAATAATCGCGGTTACTCCCGCCCAATTATTTGCCTATTACGTAACTGTAAACAAGGGGCTTGATGTTGATAAGCCAAGAAACCTGGCTAAGAGTGTTACTGTAGAATAACAATAGTTAGGAATAATTAATAATGTAGAATCAAAATAAACACTGCAGAAAGAAAATAAAGTATGCAGAAGAAAAATAAAGTATGCAGATAACCCGTGGGGTGTAAGCAGGAGCGATCCTGTAAACCTTCACGGGTTTTTTATGCTCCCCAATCCTCCTACAAAAAATATATAAATAAAAGTAGCCCCGTAGGGGGTGGTAATCGGGAGAGGGTTATTAACCATCGGAGGGTATCCGCATTGCTTATTCAATCGGCTTAAATACTGATACGGTGCGGTTTATGACGGCTTTAGATAGAGATAAATAAATATATAAATAGATAGAGAAGGGTGAAATCCGGCAGCGGTTATGCGCTGCGGTTGATTACACCTGCGGAGGTATTACACACGCAAGAAACGGAGGTAGAGGCTGCAAATGGGGGTGGTTTTGAGCAGACTTTATTTTCTTTTTTTATACCTATTTCTGTATTTATATGGGTATTTGGTTGACATAATTGGTGGAAGTTTGAGCAAACTTTATTTACTTGTAGGAACTGGAAAAAGTGCTGCGAGTCGGCTTGTAGCAAGGTATTAGAGGCGCTGCGGTCGTGAGCAGACTTTTTTTTGTTTTACCAGGTATGCCAAATATGCACTTAAACCTATTGAAGCAAGACCCGGAGTTTTAGAATTTTATAAATCTCATGCTAAAGAAATGCTTAAGAATGAGAGTTTAGAGGCTATATGGAAAGAAGATTTAGATGTATATGATGAGTAGTAAGGAGGATGAGCATGGATAAGTATATAGGAAAACTAATTGGGAATACAGGAAATCCAAATGACATTAAGATTGCATTAGAAGACAGTTTCTCTGCCAAAAGAGGAGAATTTGTAAAAATTAAACATAAGGAATCTAGTGATGAACCAGAAACCTATGTTCTTGGAAGAATTGTATCTATTTCAAGAAATAACATACTTTATAATTCCAATATGGGGGAAGGACTTTCAGAACTTGAAATATTGCCCGGTGCCCAAGTTACTGGGGAAACCTTATTTGGAACGATTGAATTGGTAGGATACAGAGATAGTTCAGGGCAAATTAAGATTCCAAGAAGACCTTTAAATCCCGGTGAAAAGGTTTACGGTGTAGATTACGGATTTTTGTCGGGATTTTATAAATTTGATGAGAATACAAGTATTCATATTGGGAACCTAATAGGTTATGACAAAGGAGAAAATATTGTTCCTGTATATCTAGATGTTAACAAACTTGTTACAGAGCATTTAGCCATATTGGCTATGACAGGTTCAGGAAAGTCTTATACTGTCGGAAGAATTATTGAAAGATTAGTAGCACTAATGAATGGAACAGTAGTGGTATTTGATGTCCACGGAGAATACGGTAAAGCCTTTGCAAAAGGCGAATTGCAGTTTAATGATGATATTGACAGTATTGAGGATGCAAGAGATAGAGAAGGCATCATAGAAATTCAGAAAATGATGAGAAAACTCTTGGATGCAGGTGGGGGTGTAAAAGTTTATACTCCACAAATCGATGCTTTTGATTATAAGTATATGAATAAAAATAAACACCTTGCGTTGCAGTTCGACCGTTTAGATATGGATGATTTATCCTCTATACTACCGGGGTTAACGGAGCCACAAGAAAGGGTATTAGATGTAGCGATTCGCTATTGGCAAGCAAAATATAGCAATCCACCAAGAGATATACAGGATCTAAGGGAGATTTTATCTGGAGATTTAGAGGAACTTAGGGAATGGGAAGAATTGAGTCCTGCGGAAGCCAGAGCATTGAATGGAAGAAGTGCAGCAGTTGCAGCCTCTAAACTAAATCGTGTAATAAATGAAGCAAAAAGTTTTTATACAAGGGCAATCGGAGAGCCAAGTGATATTTATGACATGGTGGGCGAAAAGGGAGATAACAAAGGTAGATTAGTTATTGTAGATCTTCAAGGTTTATCTGACGATGCAAAGCAAATTATCACTGCGCTTATATCAAGTGAAATTATGAGGGCTTCCGGAGACAAAAGAAGGCAAACAAGACCATGTTTTCTCGTCTATGAAGAAGGACATAATTTTGCCCCGGCAGGTATCCCCTCTATTTCTAAAAAGATTATCAAGAAAATTGCCAGTGAAGGTAGAAAATTTGGCGTTGGGTTCTCTATCATTTCCCAAAGACCTTCTAAATTAGACCCCGATGTTACATCCCAATGTAATACTGTAATTACGATGCGCTTGAAAAATCCAGATGACCAAAGATTTATGGCTAAAACTAGTGATATGTTTTCAAAAGCCGATATAGATGAACTTCCTTCCCTGAGTACAGGAGAAGCCTTAATAAATGGTCGTTCAATTCCAGCACCTTTATTAGTCAAGATAGGAACCAAAGCCTTGATACACGGAGGAGAATCTCCAGAGGTGATTAACGAATGGGGAGTTTTTAATGGTTAGGGAGAGACTGATACAAGGGATTAGAGATGAAATGAAAACGGGAGAAATTAGAAAAAGATTTTTCCCTATGGTGACAGACTTTGGGGTAAGAGATTATTCTGAAACCGTTCATACTATGGGACTAAATTATTTAACTGCTATTGGAAGGACTATTAGTGACACCACTGCTATTTCAGAATGTCCTGTTTATCCCTATGAGAAACAAACATATATGGCAGAGAAGGTTGCAGAAGTATCAGGAGAATATCGAACTCAAAAAGAACCAACTGTACGACCGGATTCTATTTGGTATTCAACCAAGGATAACCAACCTCTGCTACTTTGTGAATTTGAGAGATATGACAATAGTCGATTAAAGAATAAGAAACTGGAAGAAAAAATACAAAACCTCCTTATTGCTTACCACCAATTAGGAGGAAATGTACCATTAATACTATTTGTTTATTGGACTTATCCCAAGGTTACACCGGGGGATATATCCAACTATATACGGATCTTTGACGAAGGATTTACCATGAGTAATGGAACAAGGGTTTATGGTATTGATGGGAGGAAAACATCGTATTTAGTTTATCATTGTGTGGCATCAGGAGATAAAGACAACTTAACCTTTAACCAATGGATAAAAGTGAGGTGATGAAATGGTTAGAAGGGCTTCTGATTTTTATCCTAAAAGGGATTTAGTTTTAGGCGATAAATATGTTTTAAAAGAGTATATCAATGAAGGTACTTTTGGATATGTTTGGTCCGCTATTCACTTAGAAACAGAGGAGTTAGTTGCTTTAAAAATACCTAAAGACCAAGAACGGGGAGACCATACATTATCAGAAGGGGTAAAATTAATTGGTGATTCTCACTCAAATATTATTGAAATAAATTGGATGGGGAGATTAGACGGAGTTTTTGTTATTGAAATGGAATATTTCAGAGGGAAAACTTTGGCTGAGGAATTATCAGATAATGGTTTTAAAAATCCAAAAACAATTAAAGAAGTAGCCTTGATCTTTTTAAAGATATTAGCAGGAGTGAAATTTCTCCATAGTAAAAATATTTGTCATGGTGATATAAAGCCCCAAAATATTCTTTTTAATGATAAGGAAGTAAAATTAACGGATTTTGGAACAAGTAAATTTATTGAGAATGTTTTTGTGAAGACTGTAGACGCAGGAGGAACATGGGCTTATATGGCTCCTGAAATAGCAGGTTCTAACAAAAGGTATCTTATCTCAGATATCTATTCCTTGGGAGTTCTGCTTTATCAGTTATTAACAGGAAGAACACCTCATGAAACTCCTATTCAGGTAGTTAATAATATTCCCTTTCCAAAACCAAGGGAAATTAACGACAATATCTCAAAGAGCATGGAAGAGATTATTTTAAGGGCTTTACAAAGAAATCCGGAAGATAGGTATCAGAGCATTGATGAATTGAAAGAAGATATCACCGAAAGGGTATTAAATACTGAACATCAAGTAACTTCGATGCCTCTTAACATAATCGAGAAAGTATCTGGCGATGATTGGATGCAAAATGTTATTAATCTTTATAACGATGAACAGTACCAAGAAGCAGAAACACTCCTCCGTTATCAAAAAGAGAATGGTAACAGTACGCCGGATCTTAATTATCATATGGCTTATGTGTATTACAATTTAGAAAGATATTATGACAGCCTAAGTCAAATCGATAAGATTGAAATAGACAAGGTAGAGGCTATTCGTAGAGATGCCTTTAAAGATAACATATTTTCCTTAAAGGCTAAAATTTATATAGAACTTAAGAAATATGATGAAGCCATGATGTTATATGAATTCTTGTCAAGGAAGAATCCTGAAGATATTAATTTTAGATATCGGTTGTCAATAACTTATGGTCTAGTTAATAAGCCCAATAAAGCAATTAGATTGTTAGAAGAAATTAATGAAGAAACACCGGGACTACTATACATTGTAAAAAAATTAGGCCATGCCTATGATATGAAGAAAGATTTCAGCAAGGCTAGAGCCTTTTTTAAGTATGCTCTAAGAATGGACCCAGAGGATGTACTAATTCAAAACAGGTTGAAGGTTTATGAACAATATTTGAATATGCAGTAAGCACTTTATTCGATACTAAGGAAAGAAAGGAGGTCTACTATGCCTATTAGTGAAGCAAAGTTAGAAACTTGGTCAAGGCAAGGTGCAATAACAACTTCTAAGAATACGCATGAAAGTATTAGACACGCTTTAGTCTCAAATAACTCTAACATTAAAAATAAGGATATAGAAATTTTTTTACAAGGCTCCTATAAGAATTCAACTAACATTAGAGGGGATAGCGATGTTGATGTTGTCGTAAAATTAAATGATATCTATTACTATGATACAGTTGAATTAAATGAATATGAGAAAAGTTTATTTAATCGGGATTTTTCAAAAGCAAATTATACTTGGCATGACTTTAGGGAAGATGTATTAGATACTCTAATCGATTACTATGGAAGGTGGATTATAGAGGAAGGTAACAAGTCTATAAAAATTGAAAAGGGATCAAATAGGTTGCCTGCGGATGTGGTGGTTTGCACACAGTATAGGAAATATACTCAATATAATGGACATTTAAATAATCAATATATTGAAGGAATAAGTTTTTTCACATTAAAAGACAATATGCAGATTGTTAATTTTCCTAAACAACATTATAACAATGGAGTTGAGAAAAACAGAAATACTAACGGATTATTTAAACCTGTTACTCGGATATTTAAGAATATGAAATCCTTTTTAATAGAAAATGATTATCTCGATAAAACTACAGCACCTTCATATTTTGTAGAAAACCTTTTGTATAATGTACCTAATAGACATTTTAGCGGAACATATCAAAATACGGTTTATAACATATTAAATTGGTTAGAGACTGCTGATGTTGATGATTTCCTTTGTCAGAATAATGTGGACAAACTTTTGGGGGAGTCTGCGAGACAATGGAATATCAGAGATGCTGCTCAATTCTATCAAAATATAGTTAACTTATGGATTGAGGGGGTTTAAATGCATTCGTATACTGTAGATTCAAAAGAAAGAGAAAGAATCCCTTTGTACTTAGCGATAATTAGTGTGATATTTACTTGGACTTTCAGCAAGTATATCTTGAATCCTTTAGCAATGGCATTTTCAATATCAGTATGGTGGGTAGATACTCCTGCTGTATTGGGCTTTTATGGAATATGCTATAAGATATTTGATCTGTATCTTTGGAAAGTCAAATTACTACGAGAGTTACTAGGGATCAAGGTTCCAGACTTGAATGGAGTTTGGAATGTTATTTTAAAATCATCTTATGATGATTTTAGTGAAGAACGATACGCAACAATCACTATACAACAAACTTGGACAAGCATATCCATAAGATTTGAAAATGAAACTTCAAGTTCATTTAGTAGAACTGCATCAATTTATACAAATGATTTAAGCGGTGCGAAGTTAAGTTATGAATATCAAAATAGTCCAAATGCGGATACCGTTGATACAATGAATATTCATATTGGCTTTGTATGTTTAAGAATATTAGAAAAAAACAGTATTCTTGATGGTGAATACTTTAGCAATAGTGGAAGAAAGAACTATGGTAGGATATCTATAAGAAGAAATGAAATACAGGCAGCACGATGATTTGATAGTCCAAAATACATAAGTTAGTGAGATAAGGGGGAGAGAGACTTGTATCAACCAGAACCGCATTCATTTAAGTTTACTGCTTTATTAAATGATATTGAACAGGGACTAATAAAAATACCACAATTTCAGAGAGATTTTGTATGGTCAAAAGAACAGTCCTCAAAACTAATGGATAGCATAATCAAGGGATATCCTATAGGAACTTTTATTCTTTGGAAGACTAAGGAAAGATTAAGGTCTATTCGAAATATTGGAGGAGCAAGTTTACCGGATACACCTGAAGGAGATTTTATTCAATATGTGCTCGATGGGCAGCAGAGAATGACCAGTTTATATGCAAGTTTAAAGGGAGTGATAATTAAAAGAGAAACAAAGGATGAAGATTTCTCAGAAATATATGTAGATTTATTGGCTTCTGAAGATGAAGATATTGTTATTACCGATATTACTGAAAAAGAGACAGGTAGTTATATTAAACTTACAGATTTACTAAACGGTGGACTATCTTTAGCCAAGAAATTTGATGAAAAGTATCACGAGAAACTTGATGATTATTATAAAAGAATTGCCACTTACGATTTCCCAGCAATATTAATCAAAAACTCTTCTATAGATATTGCAACAGAAATTTTTACAAGAATCAATATTGGCGGTAAGAAACTTTCTGTCTTTGAAATAATGGTTGCTAAAACATTTGATGCTGAAAGAGATTTTGACCTATCAGAAAAGTATGAAGAATTGGTTGATAACTTGGGTAATGTTAACTATGAAACTATTTCTGATACGACGGTATTGCAGACGGTAGCCGTTTGTTTAGTAAAAGAATGTTCTAAAAAACAAATATTAAAATTAGACAAGCAGCAGTTCATAGACATCTGGGATGATGTTATTGATGCAATAGAAAGAACCGTTGATTACTTAAGAGGCTTTTACAGAATTCCAGTTTCACACTTACTGCCATATAATGCACTAATCGTTCCATTTGCATATTACTTTTATAAGCATAAAGATAAGCCCACAGGAAAACAACAAGAATACCTGCAAGATTATTTCTGGAGGGCTGCACTCACAGAACGCTTTTCAAGTGGTTTAGAGACTAAACTTGCTCAGGATGTAAAAAAGATCGATATGATAATAGAAGATAAATTGCCCCAATATGAACAAGGAATCGATACTAGACCAGAAGCCATTATACAAAATGGTTGGTTTAGTGCTGGCAGAAGTTATATAAAGGGAATTCTATGTATCTTAGCATACCAAAGACCATTATCGTTTATTGATAACTCGGTAGTTAACATAAGTAATGATTGGCTGAAACAGGCCAACAGTAAGAATTATCATCATTTTTTCCCGCGTGCATATTTGAGAAAAAAGGGAGAAGAGGAATTTTACATAAACCACATTCTTAATATTACTATTGTTGATGATTTTTTAAATAAAAATAAGATTAAGGCCAAAGCCCCTGCACAATATATGAAGGAATTTAAAGAGAACAATGCTTTGCTTGCTGAAACAATGAAAACGCACCTTATTAATGACTTAGAGGATTTTGGTGTTTGGGAAAATAACTACGATACATTCTTTGATAAGCGTGCTGAGGCGATTAGCGAAGAAATTATGAAGAGAATTATTCCTCATCAAGCAGATAGAATAGGTGAAAGTGTTTCAGAAGAAGTAGCAAGTGCGGTAGAGATGGAATGATAGAAGGGTATTACTGTATAAAATCACTTCAGTTTAAAAATATAGGAGTTATTTCGATGGGTAATCCAGAGCAATTTGAATTTATCTGTGAGATCAAACCTCTTACAGATAAAGATGGTCGTTTAATTGAGTACGAACCATATAGAAAATATATAAATGCTGCAGGGTTGAAGTTCCATAAGTATGGCAAAGGACCATTCTGCCAATTTCGAATACCAAGTAATATCCCTAAAGACGGGGTGTACATTATCAGGGTCGATAATGAAGTAAAGTATGTTGGGGAATGTGAAAATTTGAGCAGTAGGTATAATACAGGATATGGTCAAATCTCGCCTCGCAATTGCTTTACTGGAGGTCAATCTACCAATTGCAAAATAAACTCTTATATTTTGCAGGAGATAAAGAAGGGATTTAAGGTTGAGTTGTTATTCCGTCAGTCACTGGATAGATTCACCTTAGAAAGAGAACTAATTGAAATGTATAACCCTGAGTGGAATAGCACGACAGGGAAAAAGATTAATAACTCCAAAACAAAGCCTAATAAAGTATTGGATATGAATAAGGAAGTGAAAACTGTGGGCGGAACTCAAAAGTATGAACCTATAAAGGATTATTTATTGAATTATAAAGGTGATAGTATCCAATTATCTTATCAGGAAATTGAAAAGATAATTGAAAAGTCCTTGCCCAATTCAGCGTATAAGTATAGAGAATGGTGGGCCAATGGAGGACATTCACAAGCGGATGCTTGGCTTGATGCCGGTTGGAAGGTAGAGGAAGTCCATCTTGACAAGTATATAGTGTTTAAACGGGACTCAGTTAAGGCTACACTATCTGAACAGGCGACAATTAAATTAGGAAAGAAATACCGGCATTTTAAAGGAAAAGAATATCTTGTTCTTTATTTGGCAAAGCATAGCGAAACACTCGAGGACCTTGTTGTCTATCAGGCTCTTTATGGTGAAAAGGGTATATGGGTAAGACCCCTCTCAATGTTTTTAGAGAAGGTTGAAGTCAATGGAGAGTTAGTCGGTAGATTTAAAGTTACTGAATAAAGAAAAGAGGTGAAAAAATGACCTCAATGAAACGACCAGATTTTATTGATAGTCCGTACTTTGTTGGCGAACCTGATAATTGGCACTTGAAGCCGGGAGCACCAAAGGAAGTTGTAAGGGAATTCAATGAATTTATGAAAGCCACAAATAGTCCATTTATTCAAGTACATGTTGAGGTTAGGGAAATTACATTACACGCAGCAATAAGAAAAATTATTAATACATATGGCCCTGCCACTATTTCGGAAATTGCAGAGAAGATTAATCAAGAAAATTTATATACTAGAAGAGATGGCAAACCTGTACCGAATAAACAAGTAAGTGCCCGAATACGGAAATATCCTTATATGTTTATCAGGGAAAATGGACTGGTGTCAGTAAATGAAAGTAATAGAATTCTGAGTTTAGAAGCCTATGTCGGAGGGCATTTTGGAACATCATACAATGTGACTATTGATTTGGAAAGTAGATTAGCCATTTATAAGAAATTTGAAGAAGGTTATCAAATTGAAGGTGATGGAGAAATTAGGTTGGATAATACTATGGTTGAAAATTTCCAATTAGATATGGATAGTATTCGTATTTTGGATTGGGATAAAGAATATTACTCCCCGGCTCTTGATGGAACCAGTTGGTCTGTCACAATTAAAACAAACGATAGAGTGTTCGAGAGCAGTGGATCGAATGCCTTTCCAAGACAATGGGGGAAGTTTTGTAGAAGTATTGAAAATGTAGTAAAGGGTGAATTTAGATAGTAAAATTCGTTAACTATATTTTTTGTCGGGTGGGACCCGGCTTTTAGTCTTTTATAACCATGATTAAAATTCTACTTATCTTGTAAAGTTTTATAATTCTTTCAACATAATATAAATTATGCCGTTGATTTCCTACCTTCCCTATGGATCTGGCGATTATAATTATAAAACTTCGACATAGTTGATTGCTTAATCTTAAATATATCAGACAACATAATTTATGGGATTTAATCAATGTTATAATATTAAGTAAGTAGGTTATTTTTTTCAAAGGAGAAGCAAATGGCTAATATAATTAATAAGTGTTGCTGTGAAAGCAAAATCGAATTGAGTCAAGTCCAAAATGTTGGTGTAATTTCACTTTCGGTTCATCCAATCACTACTTGACGACATGTAGGTGTTCAGCTCTCTGAGCGAGAGCTTGTCGCCTTGCTTCATCACGCTGGTCAAAGTACAGGTCCATATTGAAGTATTTCTTACCGTTGATCCATTTCTCATGGTGTTCCATCAGCAGCGCACCCATGAGCCTGATCAGACTCTGGTCATTAGGAAAGATACGAATCACCCGCTCTCGGCGTCTTAGCTCCTCATTGAGCCGTTCAATCCCGTTAGTTGTCCGCAGACGCTTGCGATAGGGCGCCGGCAGCGCGTAGACCGCCGTAACATCATCAAAGGCTTCGTCAAGCAGCGCCATGGCTTTAGGAGCTGTATCTTCGTATTTTTCCAGCATGCTCTGCTTCCTGCTTTTGGCGTCAGATAGCTCTGGCGCATTGTATAGATCAGTCAAATGTGACTTGACTTCCGAACGCAGTTTTTTTGGTACTTTATCTAGTAGGTTCTTTGAAAAGTGCGTCTGACACCGCTGCCAGGCTGCACCATGAAAATGCTTCAAAATCGCCTTTTTCAGGCCACCATGGTTATCACTGCTGACAAGATCAACCGCTCTCAAACCACGGGCTTTCAGGCTGTCAAAGAAGCTACTCCACGACGCCTCACTCTCGCCATCAGCGATCTCAAAGCCTAACACTTCACGATTGCCCTCATCGTTAACGGCTGTGGCTATGAGAAAGCCTCTCGATTTGACCCTGTTCTCGTTTCTGGCCTTCATGTAGATGGCATCAACGACCAGAAATGGGTAATGGCGCTCTAATGGTCGACACCGGAACGCTTCAACGATTGGATCAAGTTCCTGACATAAGGCTGATACCGTCGACTTGGAAAAACTCGTCCCACAAAGCGTTTCTGTGATCTCTGTGACTTTACGCGTTGAAACGCCCTGTATTACCATCTCCATCAGGCTTAACAACAACGCCTTTTCACTGCGCTGGTAGCGGGCAAACAGCTCAGTAGAGAAATTGCCATTACGGAATTTAGGCACATGCAGAACAAGCCCGCCGACACGTGTCGTCAATGATCGCGTGCGATAGCCATTACGCTGACTTACCCGCTCGTCACTTCTTTCGTACGGCTCTGCCTGCAGCTGCTCTGTCGCCTGTGCCTGTAACACAGCATCGAATACTTTGTTTAGCAGTTTTGCCACCGCTTCCTCCCGATTTCCCAACATTAGCTCTTTAAGTATTTCGTCTTCCAGTGTAAGATATATTTGAGTCATAAGTTCATCCCTTTCAGTTTTAGTTTCAACAAACCTATTATACCGAAAGCGAGCTTATGGCTCATTTTTTTATTTTGAATTTACACCAATTATAAGGGCTTTATCATCGAATTGCCCAATAAATCAGAGCAAAATAAGATATGTCCAGTATGTGAGAGGCTAGGAGAAGAAGTTGAGAATTTTACTGTTAAGCAGTTGGTTATGGATCACCTAACAGAATTAGTTGGAGATAAAAATTATTATTTATGTATAAGTGAAGAATGTGATATCGTCTATTACAATCAAGAAGGTATTAAATTTGATAAGCAACAAGTTAAAGTACCAATATGGTTTAAAAAAGATGCAAAGCCTAAATATACTTGTTATTGTAGTAAAGTAACAGAAGAGCAGGTTATAAATGCCGTGGTAAAAGACGGCGCGAAAACTGTTGCTGATATTATTAAAATAACAGGTGCTATGCAAAATGCTGATTGTAAAAAGAATAATCCATTAGGTAAGTGCTGTCACAAAATAATACAAGAGGCCATAGATAAAGGACTCTCAATGAAATAGAATTGTTTTTATTTACGATACTTTTTATGAACAGTGTCATATCAGTTAAAGAATACGGACTATTTATGTATTGGAGAGGAATAAAACATGAATTGGGCAAAAACTCTTAAAACAATTTCAAATTCTATTTATATTGTTGGTGTAGTTATTGTTTTATGCTTGGGAACAATTAGTCTTTTTGGATCCAATGAAACTATTGATACAACAGCGATGATTCCATTTACTTGGAAAGAACAGGCATTTATTTGGCTTGCGTTAGGAACCATTCCCATGCTTTTGGCTTGTATGGCGGTTTACAAGTTTAATGCTATAAAGGATAAAACGCAAAAAAAGAGAAATTTCATTTTCATCTTTTTCCCGGGATTTATTTGCTCCGCTTGTGCACTATTCGTGATAGGTGTAATAATTGTAGGCATGATAAATACTTTAGGAATTTAAGAGGAAGTTGCTTTTTTAGTGTCATTAAGGAGCATAATGTGTAGTTAAATTAATTTACAATGAGTAGTAAGGGAATTACAAAATGAATTCTCTTTTAATTCCAATACTAATCGAAGAAAGTTTGTAAGCGTCAAAAGATGACATCTACCAGGTTCTGACAGAAGCCATTACACTGGAGCAAAAAACAGAGGTGATGGATATGATGCAAACAGAGCGGGCTAAATACTGGAAAGAGCAAGTAGAAAACT
>JAQVJP010000095.1 GCA_028695145.1 Eubacteriales bacterium | reverse complement strand
CTACTTTATTATTTTTAATTATTTACCAATGTTTGGTATAACTATGGCTTTTCAAGATTTCAATGCTGTTAAGGGATTTTTTGGTAGCGAGTTTATTGGTTTTAAGAATTTTATTGATTTCTTTACAAGTCCAGACTTCTTTACTGTTCTGAGAAATACATTAGTAATAAGCTTGCTTGGCTTGGGTATTGGTTTTCCTCTATCCATAATTTTGGCTTTGTTGTTGAATGAAATATATTTCACTAAATTCAAGAAAGTAGTTCAGACAATCAGCTATCTACCATACTTCGTATCAATGGTTGTTATTGCTGGTCTAATTATTGAGTTTGTCTCAACTAATGGCATAATTACAGATCTCTTTGTAATGATTGGCTTCAAACGTGAAAATCTACTTCAAAACCCAAGCTATTTCTGGGCTATAAATTTATTGTCAGATCTCTGGCAAGGTTTAGGGTATGGTTCGATCATCTTCATTGCGGCAATTACAAATGTAAGTCAGGAGTTGAACGAAGCAGCAGCCATAGATGGAGCTAATAGACTTCATAGAGTTTTACATGTTACGCTTCCAGCGATTATGCCAACAATAATTACAATGCTTGTACTTCGTTTGGGACTCCTTATGACAGTTGGTTTTGACAAGATACTGCTTCTATATAATCCGAGTATTTACGAAACATCAGATGTCATATCAACACATGTAGCCAGAATGGGCCTTGAGAGAATGCAGTATGGTTATGCCGCAGCTGTTGGTTTATTCAATTCGATAGTTGGTACATTTCTTCTGATCACGTCAAACTCAATTAGTAAGAAATTTTCGGATAGTTCAGTTTTCTGAACAAAAAATATCAGTAATACGAGTATATAAACCTGTAGTTTGAACTTTTACCAGTGAAGAAAAAATAATTTGTAAAACATAAGATTTAAGGAGTTTGCAAAAATGGTAGAAAAATTGACTCCATCGAGGACAGTTTTTAATATTTTGAATTACACATTTATGATTATTTTATGTGTAATATGTCTGGCACCGCTATGGCATGTTATGATGGCTTCCATCAGTGATCCACGCGCTCTTATGGCAGCATCAGGACTTCTTTTTAAACCAGTAGGCGAAATAACAATGAGAGGTTATGAGCTCGTGCTGCAGAATAAGCAGATTCTGGGCGGTTACGTAAATACTATCATCTATGTTGTAGGAACCACACTTCTGGGAACCGCACTAACAATAATAGGCGGATTTGTTCTCAGTAGAAAAACTAAGTTGCAGGTACCATTTATCCTAATTATCATTTTCACAATGATGTTTAACGGTGGTCTTATTCCATCGTATATGGTCAACAGAACTCTCGGTCTTATTAACAATCGTTGGGCAATACTTATTCCCGGTGTTATCAATGCATTCTATATCATTATCATGAAATCATCATTTGAGCAGCTACCAGCCAGCTATGAAGAATCAGCTAAACTTGATGGCGCCAGCCCGATGACTGTAATGTTTAGAATACTTCTACCACTGGTAAAAGCGACAACCGCTGTCGTAGCTATGTTTATTATCGTTCAGCAATGGAACTCATGGTTTCCAGCCTCTATATATCTAACGAAGAGAAGAGATCTATGGCCTTTGCAGCTGATAATGCGAGAGATTCTGGTTCAAAACGACACAGCAAGAATTTTAACTGCAAGTGACGCGATAAATAAGGCAGATATGGTAAGTAACCTTGTCAAATACTGTGTAACTATAGTCGGAACATTGCCCGTCCTATGTGTATATCCATTTGCGCAGAAATATTTTGTTAAGGGTGTAACTCTTGGAGGAGTTAAAGGTTGATTAGTAAAGAGTAAGGGGGCGAAAAAATGGTAGATCAACCGTCAATGTCTTTACATCTCTTCGAGTATGAGATGTAGAAAGTGCTTAATTAGAAGAATCACTACAAGATTAGTTACATGAAAAGAAACTATCAGGGAAAAAATCTCAAAACCCAAAATTCAAGGAGGAAATGTATGAAAAAGAAACTTAGTGTATTTCTTAGTTTGATTCTAATTTTCGCTCTGGCAGTAGGTTGCGCTGGTCAGGATAAGACTACTGAAACAACTACTACGGCTTCAGGACAGGATGGAACAAGTACAGAAGAAACGACTTCAGAGGTTGTAGAGGTGGATTATTCCGAGCATGAGACTTTCACAGCTTGGCTCTATGCAACTCCAAACGATTACTACTCGGATTACAGTGAGAATCCAGTGGTGCAGTATTTGAATAATAAGTTTAATGTAACACTGCAGTACGAGCAACCAGCTGCCGGTACAGAATCAGATAGTCTTAGTCTGATGTTTGGTACCGGTGAATATACAGATATGATTGACTCGTCATATTATACCGGTTCTGCAAGTGAACTATATGAAGATGGTGTAATTATAGATATCGCAGAATATCTGGACTATATGCCTAATCTGAAAGAACTAATTGAAACCGATGAGAATTTTTATCGTGATATTCATAACGATAATGGCCAAATTCTGAAATTGAAAGAATATTTTGTCGATGAAGAATTGCAGTGGGGTGGCCTTGTCTATCGCAGAGATATTCTCGAAACAATGACCGGTGGCAATATTGCTTTTCCCAGCGGTAATGATAAACCAACTACAATTGCTGATTGGGATTACATGCTTCCACTATTCAAACAATATTTCGATGCGGCCGGTATGCCGGAATCAGCAGCTCTGATATTACCCAATAATGGTGTTTTTGCAACCAGCCAGTTAATAAGTGGTTTTGGTGTGGCGTATATGAATTATCTTGATGGTGATGAAGTTAAGTTCGGTCCATATGAGGATGGATACTTTAATTACGTGAAGAAAATGAATGAATGGTATCAGGCAGGTTATATTTATCAGGATTTTGCTAGCCGTACTAATGATCTTTTCTATCTACCAAATACGGCTCTTACATATGGTGGCGCAGCAGGTTCCTGGTTTGGCTTGAACAGTCAACTTGGAGATGTAATGTCACTACCAGAATATAATCTAATCATGGATGTTCAGCCGGCGTCCTCGCCAGTTGATGAGGCAAATGGACAGGAATCAGCTCCGGCCTTCCATCTTACAAGTAAGACTGACAGACCCGGAGGCACCTTTATAACTTCTGCTTGCGAGAATATTCCGAAACTTCTCTCGGTTTTGGATTATATGTACAGCGATGAAGGTGCGATGATGAGAACATATGGATTAACAGCTGAACAAGGCGCCGCAGAAAATGAGTATTATCAAGCAGCAGGCATGGAGGATGGTTTATACTGGTTTGAAGGTAATGACTTCGTCTATAACCCCCAAGTTACAGCAGCTGGTGGCCCAATTAATCCAGAAGCACTAATGGGAGTTAGGCTTACATCAAAAACTATACAAAAATACCAGCAAATTTACTCATCTGAACTTGATATACAAGCATCTGATCTATGGAATATGTATTTATTAGATTCAAGAAGATCTATTCCTAATGCCTTGACTCCTCCCGCTGATGAAGAAGCGGTGCTCGCAGATAATAACGTAAAAATAAGAGATTATATTGATAGCGAAATTCCAAAATTCATTATGGGCACAACTGAGTTGACAGAAGAAAATTGGCAGAAATTCCAAGATCAATTGGAAGCATACGGTGCTACAGAGAATATAGAAATATTACAAGCAGCTTATGATAGGTACTTGGCAAGATAAATTCATAATTATGTGAAGATTTAGCTTTATATAATACGATCGAGGGAGGAGGGGGCATAAGCTCTCTCTTCCTACAATAACGAAGATAATGAGGTTAAGTTGTTCAGGATAAATCTTCTTGCTCGCGAAATTGGCGAGGCGTCATCCCTGTCAGCTTCTTAAAAACAGAAGTAAAGAAGCTCTGTGAACTGAATCCAAGACGTTCGCTGATTTCTGTCAGTGACAAGTCACTATACTGCAGCAAAGCACGCGCTTCGTCAATTTTTGCCCTCTTGACGTAATTGTTGATTGATTCGCCAAGCTCCTGTTTGAATTTTTGTGAAGTATAGTTGGTGCTCATACCAATATGTTCAGCAATATCTTCAGCTTGAATATCACTATAGATATTTTTTTGAATATAGTTGGTACAATCCTGAACAAATTTGGAAGTGCTTCTCTGTTTAAGATCGCTTACGCGTTTAGTAAATTCAAATATGAGCTCTTGCTGTAAGGTGATAATTCGACTTGCGTCATTTATCTCTTCAATCTGTTGAATAAACAGATCACTAAGAGTAAGAGCGAGATCGGGATTTAATCCGCCTTCGATAGCGGCTCTCGTGACCAGGGTGACAGAAACAATTGCCAGATTTTTACTCTGCCTGATCGGATTATCGCGACTAAGAAGACCCTCAGAACCAGTAGGACCAGACTGTAGTAAACGCTCAAGAGCAGGAATATTACCTTCTTGAATCAGGCTCATCATCCTACGCTCGAAGTTGTAGGTATCATGAACAATATTATCATCAAGAAGTAATTGCTTCTGCGCGATAACGACTTTCTCAGCAGTTTTCTTAATCTCCGGATGTATAGCAAGACCAAATTTGTTTAGATCGAGTAGCTCGCCGCTGATGACATAGTGTAATTGCCTGATAATCCTTAGGTATTCTGAATAATGCATAACTGGTAGTTGTTCACGATATTTTAAGAGCAATTCATGCCCCTGATCGCTGATTACGCCTTCGTTATGTAGTTCCATGATAGTTCGCTCAGAAATAGGAGACGTATAAACGGGACCAACTATGAGATACATATTTTGCCGATTTTGAGTATATATAGGAATACAACTCCAGTTATCCGCCGCGTTACCGGAGTATACATGAGGATAATTACTGTTTATGCTCTGGTTGATTAGTACACTATAAAAATCGGTGTTAGCGTAGTAATTGTGCTGAGTTTGATTGATTTTGGGATAAGACTCAACAAAGTTGCCTGCAGAATCATGCAGGAAGAAGACAATACCGCTTGTGTCCACATAATACATAATCAGATTGGTTAAATGCTCTGACAAAATCATATTTACCCCCCGGTATTAGTCTGTAAGTAGAGTTTGGATGAAATATAACATTCCATATATATTATAACAGGAAATTACGGTACATATGTCAACTTATTACAATCAGATAGATTCTACGCATGTTTGGAGCGATTATATGATAAATCCTGAAGCTTATAATGAAATTCAAATGATTGTTGATCTTGTCAGTGATTGCACGCAAATTCCAATCAGGTTTTATGATGAGATCAGAGGTCAAATTTACTTGTGTAATATTTCGCAGGAGCTGAAATTCAATTTTCGTGATGATTCTCTGCTTGTGGCGGCGTATCTTGATGACAATCAGGCAAATGATCCAATTATGCGTTTTTCAGATTTTGGAGAAATATATGCCGCGTTGCCGGCTATTAGTGCTATTGATGAGCTGATCGGTGTTTTTATCATTGGCCCTGGAATTATAAGAAGTTTTGGTAGAGATGAACTGTTTCAGATGTACAAGCAAAAAAAAATATCAATAGCAGATCAAAATAATTATATTGAGCAGAGAGATAGATTGACATTAGTATCAGATTGGCAGATAAGAAGTGTTCTGCAGCTAATTAATCTTCTTGTTTCAGGAAAAAATGCAGCTATCTTATCAGTCAGACATATTGATGAACTAAAGAGCGCTGCAGATCTTAATAATATACAAGTCCAATTCGCACAGGAAATGAATGGAAGAAGTTCAATGAACTCCTTCCATTCTACAAGTAAATTTGAGACCGCTATGTTGAGATATGTGCGAGAAGGCAATGTTGAGAGACTGTATGAACTTATAAATACAAGGCCTGTCGGTAATAGCGGTAAGCTTGCCAGGAATCTGCTGCGTCATCATAAAAACCAGTTTATTGTTTCAACAGCACTTGCTTGCAGGGCGGCTATTGAAGGTGGGATGAATTCAGAAAACGCTTTTACACTCAGTGATATTTATCTTCAGAACGCAGAGGAATGTCGAACCATATCGGGTATTTTGGATATGGGCGGAGAAATGTTATTTGATTATGCCAGAGCTGTTGCCAGAATAAAAAAGCAGAAGGATTCTTATACTAAGCCGGTACGCGATGTGATTGAATATATATATTTGCATCTACAAGATAAACTAGAATTGAAAAGTATTGCTACTGCACTTAACTACAGTCCAAATTATCTTGGTCAGGTATTCCGTAACAATACCGGACAGAAGATTAGTGAATTTGTTACATCTTGTAGAATTGATGAAGCAAGACAACTTTTAAAAACTACCAGTGCCACTATTAATGAAATAAGTAATATGACCGGATTTGGATCAGCATCGTACTTTTGTACTATTTTTAAAAATAATACAGGTCTGACTCCGGAACAATATAGAAACAACAAATAATGACACGTGATTTGAGCAGGAGGAGAAAAAATATGTTACAGCTAATCGATCTAAGAACTGAATACACAAAAAACCCACTTGGACTTGATGTTGATAAACCAAGATTTTCCTGGATATTGCAGTCAGAAGCAAATAATACAGTTCAGTCATCCTACAGGATAATTATAAAGGAACTGAGAACGGACGGTAGGATTGTCTGGGACAGTGGTCTAATCGCCGATGATCAGTCAATACATGTTGAATACTCTGGTGAGGCTCTCAAACCAATGACCAGATATGAAATAACTGTTCAAGTTCAGGATAATCATAATGATTGCGCAGAAACCAGTGGCTGGTTTGAAACTGGTCTAATGAGTTATCAAAATTTGCAGGCTGAGTGGATTACGCATCCATACGCAGATGAAATTGAGGCCTGCCCAATTTACGGTAGAAAAATTAAACCGGTGAGTAAGCTTGTTTCCGCCAGAGCATATGTCACTGCTCTTGGGGTATATAACCTGCTGATAAACGGTGAAACAGTATCTGGTGCATTTCTTTCACCAGGCTGGACAAGCTATCATAATCGACTGCAGTATCAGTCATATGATATTACCGAGCAGATTACAAATGGTGGACTTGTTGAGATAGAGACTGGAAATGGCTGGTATAAGGGTATATTTGGTTTCTACAATATGCCAAACCATTACGGAAAAAGAACAGCGGTTATCGCCATGATCAGATTGGTTTACGATGATGGGTCTGAAGAAATAATCTCAACTGATGAAGCGTGGACTTGTCGAACCGGCTTCAGGAGATATAGTGAAATATATAATGGGGAAAAAATTGATCTTACTTATGCGGAAGATGATACAGAGCAGGTGGTACTATTTGAGCATCAAAAGGATATGATTGTTGGTCAGGTAAATGAGCCGGTTAGAATTACTGAGCGACTTAAGGCCAGTAAACTAATTGTTACACCAGCTGGTGAATTTGTGCTTGATTTCGGTCAGAATATGAGCGGTGTAGTTGAAGCGAAGCTGAAGCTGCCGCGCGGCACCATGATAAAAATAAGACATGCGGAAGTCCTTGATAAAAATGGTAATTTCTACACGGAAAACCTACGTGGCGCCAGAGCTGAGGATACATTTATTTGCAGCGGTGGTGATGATGTATTTATTCCGGCTTTTACCTTCCACGGTTTCAGGTATATCGCGATAGAAGGTATGAGTGCTGAACAGATTAAGCCGGAAGCTTTTACCGCTTGTGTATTGCACTCTGATATGGAAAAAACCGGAAGTTTCGAGTGTTCTTTTGCCGGTGTCAATAGATTACAGAAAAATATCGAATGGGGACAGAGAGGCAATTTCCTTGATATTCCAACAGATTGTCCGCAGCGTGATGAACGTCTTGGTTGGACTGGTGATGCTCAGGTTTTTGCTGCTACGGCCGCTTACAATATGAATGTCGCTTTGTTCTTCACCAAGTGGCTGCGTGATCTTAAGGCAGAACAGACTCTTGATAAAGGAGTTCCTCACGTTATACCGAATATTCTTGGTAACGCGGAAGGTGCTGCTGCCTGGAGTGACGCCGCGACAATTATTCCCTGGGCAATGTATGAAGCATATGGTGATAAGCGGATACTTGAGGATCAGTATGAGAGTATGCGCGACTGGGTTGAGTATATCAGATCAAAAGCAGGTGACAGCAATTTATGGCAGAGTGGTTTCCAATATGGTGACTGGTTAGGACTTGATAAAGAAGAGAGTGCTGACCGTACCGGTGCGACAGATGTTTATCTTGTTGCGACAGCTTACTATGCATGGTCTACGGATCTTGTGGCAAAAGCGGCACAGATTCTTGGCAAGACAGATGAATATGAAAAATACATAAAACTCGCAAGTGAAATTCGTAAAGCCTTCCAACGTGAATATATAACCGAGACGGGACGATTGGTAAGTGAGACTCAAACTGCATGTGTTCTTGCTTTGCATTTCAATCTCGCGGGAGAGAAATACGCTCCACGTATTCTAAAAACACTGGAGAGTAATCTGGCCAAACACAATAATCATCTAGTAACTGGATTTGTAGGAACCCCCTATCTCTGTCACGTACTGTCTGACAATGATTTGCATGAGCTATCCGGACAAGTTTTCCTTAAACAGGATTATCCTTCATGGCTGTTTGCTGTGAATATGGGTGCCACAACTATCTGGGAACGCTGGAACTCAATGATGGCTGATGGCAGCATTGATGAGTCCGGCATGAATTCATTCAACCATTACGCTTATGGTTCTATTGGTGAATGGATGTATCGCAAGCTCGGCGGGCTGAATATTGTTGAACCGGGCTATAAAAAATCATTAATTGCTCCGATGCCGGTAAAAGGGATAACATCTGCAAGTGCATGCTTAAAAACTATGTATGGTAATCTTAGCTGCAGTTGGAAATGCCAAGATGGCATGTTCTATATAGATGTAGAAGTACCTGTTAATACAGAAGCACTAATTAAGCTTCCTGAACAAGAAGAAGAAATCTCTGTAGGTTCAGGCAAGTATCATTACGAGTACGTAACAACCATGCAGCTGGAATTTGAGCGATACTCACTTGAAAACACTCTCGGCGAGATAATGAGTAACCCGTTGGCTGTCGAGCTTCTGAAGCAATATGCCCCTGATATTAGTGATAATCCAATGATTGAGTTCGCGTATAATATGACGATAGTATCCCTTACCAGCAATATGCCTGAAGGTGGGGCAGATCTGTTTAAAATGGTTATCGCGAAATTGAATGAGGCTGAGAAAACCAAAGCGTAACCTGTGTGATAAATTAACAACTTTTTCTTGACTATTATCTGTTAATCTGTTAAAGTATAAACAAGCTCCAGAGATTACCAGAGAATTAACTCACTAAGGTAAACCGCCACGA
>JAQVJP010000094.1 GCA_028695145.1 Eubacteriales bacterium | reverse complement strand
ACATGGAAGAGATTGATCGATACTTCATTCCGGGAAAATCTTACTATATACGTATCAGTTACGTCTTAAACAGTGGTGAGATTATAAACTCAAACACGTGTTATGAAACATATAATGGACCAACAGCACCAGTAAGCTGATCTTACAGGCCATAGATGTTCAGTCATTTTGATTGACTAAGCAAGTTACTGTCAAAACTCCGGGTGCCGGCGCATATATTCGACGAACAGATTAGCAAGCTGCGGGTCGAATTGTGTACCGGCATTTTTTTCTATCTCCTTCAGGGCATGTTCACGCGGCAGAGCCGGTCGGTAAATTCGATCCTCTGTCATCGCGTCATAGGCATCGGCGATTGATAGAATACGCGATAGCAATGGTATTCTCTCTCCTGTACGACCATTCGGGTAACCTCTGCCATCCCAGCGCTCGTGGTGATTCAGCACATACTCGGCGATATTGCGCAATTCAGGTGAAACCATCAAAATTCTGTGTCCAATTTCCGGATGAGTTCTCATCACTGCCCACTCTTCAGGCGTCAGACCGGCCGGCTTGTTAAGGATTCGGTCATCAATACCGACTTTACCAACATCATGGAGCTTAGATAACAAATCAAGTTCATCAAGCTGCAGCTGACCAAGTCCGATTTCTCCGGCAATCAATCTTGCGAAACGGGCAATCCGCTGTGAATGTGCTTCTGTTTCCTGACTCTTGGCATACATCGTGGCCATAATAGATGACAGCATAACATTCTGATGGCTGCGCTGCTCAAGAAGCTTGCTCTTGTTAAGCGATTCCTCAGCATCTTTCTCAGCCTTATTCATACTGTCTTCAACAGTAAGCCTGAAACCATAGCCGGCAGAAATGCTCAGACGGCTCTCTTCACCATACAATTCTTGATTTACATCCGCACAAACAATATGTATCCGCTCAATCAGTTGAACAACCTCAGCTTCATCTGCCAACGGCATAATGACGGCAAAATCATCACTGCCATTACGTGATACAATATCCTCCTCACGACAGCAGGCAGTTAGAATAGATGCGGTTCTTCTGATTAGAACATCGCCCTCTTCATGACCGAAGGCATCGTTGATTATCCTTACACCATTGATATCTACAAGTACAATACCGACTGGACAGGTTTGTTGAGTATCGAGATCCCGTTTTACTGACTCGTAATACTTACGATTATATAAACCGGTAAAAGAATCATGAATATCCATATATTGGATTCTCTCATGCGCCCGCTTATTAGCCGTTATATCTATAATAATTCCTTCAAGTGCCTCTACTTGTTCGTCGTTAGTATCAGTATATACGGCCTGAGCCAATTCAAGTACCCATTTATGCTCACCAGCAGCAGTAACTATCTCGTATTCATAGCGGAATTTGTGTTTCAGTGCTATAACTCTAACCCATTCGCGCCTTAATATCTCGCGGTATTCAGCTGAAATCAAATCATCGAAGGATATCAGCTTATTATCTATCAGATCCTCTGGCCTGTAGCCTGTGAGTTCATAGCAGCCTTCAGAGACAAATTCCATTGTCCACTTATCGTCATAGGCACAACGATAAGCAATTCCCGGAATATGAGACAGAAGCACAGACTTGCTGCGTTCACTCTCTATCAGATCCTGTTCAAATCTCTTGCGCTGTTGCTGATGCATCAGCAACAAGCCGAGAAGAACTCCGGCAACAGGGTACAATAACAATACAGGGACGGCGATTTCAGCTATAACTTGAAATCTGATATCTGCAGGCATCAGCAACAAATCAGCCAGCATCACAATATGTACAGTTAAGCTCATTAGATAAATATTAAGCCAGGCTCGTCTACGCCTGGGATATATAACATAGCGCCAGAACATAGCGATGGAGAAACTTGTTATAATGGTAGCAATACCGGAATAAACACCAGAACCACCCGTATAGATTCTATAAATCAGAGCCACTACCGAAGTAACAGTTGCTGGCAGCGGTCCGAAGCTAAAAGCAGTTACACTGATAATAATTGATCTGGTATCGAAAACAATTCCCGGATACAATCTATATGGCATACTCATAATCACAAGACAAATCGCCGCGATAAACAAACCACTGATCATATCACGTACAAGACGTTTTTTACCGCTGATACTGTAGCTTACTTCATAAACTACAAACAATGCCAGCAGAAGAGAAATATTTATTGCCAGACCAAGCCAGAGTTCCTGGTTTATCATGTAGTCCTTGCCTCATCTCCTGATTGAATACAACGCCCTGATTCAAGCATCATTCATGAACTATTATAAAGATTGAAGAAGGATGTAGCAACAAACTAATAATGCGCAAATCAATTTTTATCGAGAGCAGCCCTCATGCTTCTAATGAAATCACTCACAGGCAGCGCTGATTCATGTCCATTCTCAGCAATTATTTTGACGATGGCACTACCGACAATAACACCATCAGCTACAGCTCCAAGTTGTTCAGCGTGCTCAGGTCTGGACACACCGAAGCCAACCGCGCACGGCACATCTGTTACCGCTCGTACCTGTTCAATCATAGAAGTTACATCGCTCTTAATTTCACTGCGCACACCTGTGACACCAAGAGAAGATACGCAGTATATGAAACCCTCGGCCTCAGCCGCTATCTTCCGTATGCGATCCCGCGATGTTGGTGCGATCAGAGAAACAAGCTCCACCCCAAATTTTGAACAGGAAGAGGCAATTTCTGACTTCTCTTCAAAAGGCATATCAGGAACTATTACACCGTCAATACCAGTTTCGGAGCAGCGCTGAAAAAAACGTTCAGCTCCATATGTAAAAATCGGATTGAGATATGTCATAAAAAGCAAAGGTACGGATGTTTTGTCTCTAACTCTCGCAACCATATCGAAAAGCTTATCGGTTGTGCAGCCAGCCGACAGGGCTCGCTCATCAGCAGCCTGTATAACTGGTCCTTCTGCTACCGGGTCAGAAAATGGAATGCCAATTTCTATCACATCAGCACCAGCTTCAGCCATCACAGGAATTAACTTCTCAGTTGTCTCTACATCAGGATCTCCACCTGTAAGAAACGCTACAAAAGCTTTGCGCCCGGCAAAAGCTTCGCTAATTCTGCTCTTTTTATTCATAGAGTTTTCTCCCCCTGTATCTTGCTATCGCCGCGACATCCTTATCGCCACGTCCTGATAGAGTTATTACCATAATCTGATCCTGATTCATCTGAGGTGCCAATTTCATAGCATACGCAATGGCATGCGAACTCTCTATCGCAGGAATAATCCCTTCAACTCGCGATAGGTACTCAAACGCGGCAACTGCTTCATCATCTGTTATCGGAACATATTCTGCTCTACCAACATCGTGCAGATTAGCATGTTCAGGACCAATTCCCGGATAATCAAGACCAGCGGATATTGAATATACAGGGGCGATCTGACCATACTCATCCTGACAAAAATATGATTTCATGCCATGGAAGACACCTACGCTGCCATTAGCTATAGTCGCAGCGTTCTTCTCTGTATCTACGCCATGACCGGCGGCCTCACAACCGATCAGACGCACGGATTTATCATCAATAAAATCGAAGAAACTACCGATCGCGTTGCTGCCACCACCGACACATGCCAAAATAGCATCAGGCAGACGTCCAGTCTCAGAAATAAGCTGCTGTTTAATTTCCTGACTGATTATCTTCTGAAAATCTCTTACAATCATAGGAAAAGGATGCGGTCCCATAACTGATCCAAGTACATAATGAGTATCATCGATGCGTGATACCCATTCACGCATTGTTTCGTTAACTGCATCTTTGAGAGTCATTGTACCGCTGGTCACAGGATGTACTCTGGCACCAAGCAGCTCCATCCGATAAACATTAAGCGCCTGCCGTTCAGTATCTTCTTTGCCCATGAATATTTCGCATTCAAGACCCATCAGGGCTGCTGCCGTAGCTGTAGCTACACCATGTTGGCCGGCACCTGTCTCAGCGATTACTCTTGTTTTACCCATTTTTTTAGCTAACAGAACCTGTCCCAAAACATTGTTTATCTTGTGTGAACCTGTGTGATTTAAATCTTCGCGCTTAAGATAAACTCTGGCGCCACCAAGATCTCTGGTCATATGGTCGGCATAATAAAGCAGCGATGGCCGTCCTGCGTAGTTTTTCAGCAAATCTGCCAACTCAGTAGTAAACTCATCATTATTTTTGTAATACTCATACGCCGTTTCAAGTTCTTGTACAGCATTCATCAGAGTTTCCGGAATATACTGGCCGCCATATCTACCAAATCTTCCCTTTTTCACAACATAACCTCCCAAGTTACCATAAATATTAACCAACAAAAACAAAAAGCCTCTGTCCTGTATTTGACTACAGGACAGAAGCTGTTAATAACTCTTCTGCGGTACCACCTGAATTGACGCGCAAGCATCCACTCTCTTACGTACTTACATACGTGTTCACAGGATAACGGGTAGAAATCCCGTCGGGCATTACTCAGTCAACTCTGACTTTTCCTCCCGCCCTCATGAGTCCATTCCATCTTCAGCTGCCTGCCACAATCCCACCGTCAGCGGCTCTCTGTATAGCTATTTCTGAAAATGTACTCTTCTCAATCAGAGGTTTTAGCATTTTTATTTACCTGATGTTAGCATAGAAAATTGGCAAAAGCAAGCAGCAACTAACAGACAAGGTTATAATATTAATGATAGAATAATTGACAGATACTTTACATTGCGGAGGAGACAAGCAAGATATGCGGACAGACAACAGTCATTTGATCAGAGCGCTCATATATTTTATATTTCTTGTACTCATTGGTATTATAGGCTATTCTCTTCTGCTCGATATTGGTTTTATCGATGCTGTTTATATGACCATAATCATAATATCCACTGTTGGCTATAAGGAAGTCGCGGACATGAATTCAGCGGCAAAAATTTTCTCAATATTTATTATTTTCGGCGGCATCGCTCTTGTTGGTTATACACTGACCAATTTTGTTGAATTGTTAGCCGGCGGACAATTTCATGATGCCTGGAGGTTAAGAAGAATGGAAAAGAAAATCGAAGAATTGAAAGACCACTATATTGTCTGTGGAGCCGGCGAGACCGGTCAGAACGTAGTTGCTCAGTTCGAATTGCATAACGCTTCATTTGTGGTAGTTGATAATCGCGAAGACAAAGTACGTGAACTAAGAGAAAGGGGCTATCTGGCAATTCATGGGGAACCAACACAGGAGACAGCGCTAAAACAGGCTCAGATAACAAGAGCAAAAGGTTTGATCTCGGCACTTACTTCCGATTCGGAAAATATTTTCGTAGTTCTGACAGCACGTTATCTGAACAAAGATTTATATATTGTATCGCGAGCTATTGAGCCGCATGCGCATGAGAAACTGACGATGGCCGGAGCTAACAGGACGGTATCACCTAATGCTATTGGTGGCCGCCGGATGGCAACAATGATGACCAAACCATCAATATTCTCATTTCTTGATCTGGTAACTTTTGCCGGTGATGAAATATTGAACCTTGAGGAGGTCACAATTGGCAAAGACAGCGAACTGCTTGGGCTCATGCTCAGAGAAGCAAAAATTCCGGAAAAAATCGGGCTCATAGTTATGTCATTGAAGAAGCACGACAAATCCGACATGATCTTCAATCCAGGACCCGATGAACTACTTGAACTTGGTGATTCAATGATTGTTATAGGTGAGGCTGAGAAAATAAAGGGCTTGATGATTATGGCAGGTGACAGCAGAAGCACAGGCAAATAACAGAAAGGAACAGCATGAAGACAATCACAATAAGTAAGAAATACCTCTGCTTCCCGGCAGCATTCAGCGGACAGGAAGCTAATTTGCAAATTATGAGTGGTGACAAGCTGATCCAGAAATTAAGTCTTTGGATTTCACCAGAGTACACTGGAATATTTGATCGGCCGGGATTTATGGGCTGGATTGATCTATCTGATTACATTGGTCAGGATATTACTCTTGATGGAAATATGCCTGATGAGTGGCTGGATAATCTCTACCAGGATGATCGCAAGCCAACCGTCGTTGATCGTGGTGAACGTCCGCGGGCGCATTACACAGCCAGCCGGGGCTGGATCAATGACCCTAACGGTTTGATAGTCTACAATGGCGTCTACCATCTATTCTATCAATACAATCCTTACAGCAAGAGCTGGGGCAATATGCATTGGGGCCATGCGACCAGCAGCAATCTTCTAAATTGGGAAGAACATGATCCAGCCATATATCCAAATGAATATGGCGTAGCCTTTTCCGGTTGCGCGGTCACAGACAGTCAGAACGTTTCAGGTCTGGGAAAAGACGCGATAATTCTGTATTATACTGCCTTCCTCGAAGGTACGGCCAGTTTTCCGGAGAGTGTTTCTACAATTAGACGATACTATTCCAAAGATCATGGTAAGACTTTTCGACATGATCCAGATTTCTGCATCCCACAGATAACTTCTGGTAATCGTGATCCCAAAATCTTCTATCACGATGAGTCAGACTCTTGGATTATGGTACTCTTTTTGGAGAAACATGAGTTTGTCATACTTAGATCTCTTGATCTCAATGAGTGGCAGGCTGTGCAGAAATTTTCGCTTGCCGATGCCTGGGAATGTCCAGATTTATTTCGTCTTAGAGATCGAACTACCGGTAGAGATCACTGGATTTTCTGGACTGCTGACGGCTTCTATTATGTTGGTGACTTCGACGGGTGGACTTTTACCAATATCAGCGGAAAAAAACAATCATCGATGACACAGCTGCCTTACGCCGCGCAAACCTTCTTTAATACCGCGAACAGAGTAATCAGCCTCAGCTGGCTGCGTACAGCTAATTATTATTCCCCATATACAGGTATGATGTCGCTGCCTAAGGAATTAACGCTCAGACAATCTGAGAATGGATTAGTGCTCGAGCAGCATTTTGTGCGTGAAATCTGTGCCAGCATGATTACATCTGCTGAACAATCTATGACCGACAGATTCGACCATGTTCACATAGGTGGAGCTTTTCAACTGAAATTTGAAATTGATCGCGGGTTGGCAATTTCCGACCCGGACACACTCGAAGTTGAGATATTAGAGAAAAAATTGCAGCTTGACTTCCGAGCTCTTACTTGTACGATCGGCAATACTATCTTCGCTCTACCTGATAAACAGCAAGTGGACTTCGATATTTTTGTCGATTATGGGGCGATAGAAATTCTTGCCGATAACGGATCTATTTATGCAGCGACAGAGTTTTATTTCAACAGCCTTACCGGTAATATCCGTATGTCAGCAAGCACCGGTAATATCTTCCGCAATATTGAGATTAACGATTTCCCCCCAAGAGAAATATCTGATCAGTAACAATGCAGACTGTCGTCATAACGTCTTTGTGGTAAATATCTTATAACAACAATTGGAGGTGGCATTAAATGAAAATACTGTTTATATCTGTACACGGCGACCCACTGGCCAGACTTGGCAGTGCTCAGGCAGGCGGGCAGAATAATTATGTAAAACAGATAACCGAAGCTCTCGAACAGCTTGGACATCAGGTTGATGTTGCCACGCACTGGAATAATAAGAAAAATCGTCATGTGGGACATGCCGGCAGCAATATCAATGTATATAGGATCGCAGCCGGTGAACATCGTTTCGTCAAGAAGGATCTCCTATATGATTTACTACCTCGCTTTTTCGCTGAGCTGGAAGAGAGTATTGATCTAAAATCCTATGATGTGATTCATACAAACTACTGGTTATCAGGGCTTGTCGGACTGATGATTCGTGACAAATACCGCAAACCACTTGTGCATACATCCCACTCACTGGGAGCCGTTAAGGCAAAAGTAACAGGTGAAAAAAACGCGGTACGACTCGCGGCTGAATATAAAATTCTCCAGACCGCGGACAGAGTTATTGCGACCACCAATGACGAGAAGAAAAAAATTCTAAAAATGACGGCCGGAAACAGTAAAGTCAGTGTCGTCTCAATTGGTGTAAACGAAGCGTTTTTACTCAAGGGAGAACGTCGAGTGCCTGAACATACAAGATTTATGTTTACCGGCAGACTTAATCAGGCAAAAGGCATTTTCGTTCTGCTTGAAGCCTGGGCTGAATATCTCGAGAAGGGTGATAAAGAAGCGCGTCTGATCATAGCCGGCGGCGGTCCGGAAGACTTCAACGAACAAGGTTGCTGCGTACCTCGTTCAGCCAAGCTACGATCGGCTCTTGATCCTGTCAAGGATACAGTAGACATTATTGGTCCAAAATCACAAATGGAACTGGCTGAACTCTATCGGGATTGTACAGCTTTGATCGTCCCCTCTTTCTATGAATCATTTGGTATGGTCGCGTCTGAAGGTCAGGCCTCCGGGCTTCCGGTTATAGCTTCGCGTGTTGGCGGACTGAAAGACGTAGTTTCTGACCATGAAACAGGGTTGCTTTTCAAAAACAAAAACGCTGCAGCGCTTGCGGATTGTATGCATAAGCTGGCGACTGATCGTGAATTAAATCTTAAAATGGGACAAGCCGCGGTTCAGAGAGCTCTCAGTGTTTTCAACTGGCAGCAGATTTCTATAGAATTGGAGAAAATTTATGGACAGCTTCTTGAGTGAAGCCTATCTCAATATGCTGGCAACTGATCTTGATGGAACGCTGGTTGGTGATGACAGAGCCTGTGATGAGCTGCTTGAGTATCTTAATATGAACTATCACAGATTCGGTCTTACCTATATAACCGGCAGACACTTCAATTCGGTAATGCAGCTAATAGCAGAAACAGCTCTGCCAAGGCCGGACATCCTTGTAACCGATGTCGGTACCGTTATCCATGTTCTTGATCGGAATAGCGAGAAAAGAAGCGACGCTTATAGCATTGATGAGACATGGCAAAAACTAATGCAAAAAGACTGGCAGCCTGAAAATATTGACGAGATCGGAAAACAAATAGCTGGACTTACGCGCCAACAATTACCTGATAATTGTCGGGTATCATATTATGCCGACAGTAGTCTGACGGCAAACAAATTCGAAGACGCTCTCGTGTCAGCTAATATCAAACACACTTTTGTATTCAGTTCAGGGCGCGACATAGATATACTACCGGCAGACGGGGGCAAAGGCCAGGCCTTAAGATATATTGTCAGACATTATTGCCAACCACAGGCCAGAATATTGGCTGCTGGTGATTCTGGCAATGACAGAGAAATGATTCTATCCGGATTTCCGGCGGTAATTGTCGGCAATGCCAGACCTGAGCTCGCGTCAATAGAAGAATCACAGTTGATTTACAAGGCAACAGGGAAATACGCTGCCGGTATTCTTGAAGGCTGGCATCATTTTTACGGTTGAT
>JAQVJP010000012.1:37162-39097 GCA_028695145.1 Eubacteriales bacterium | reverse complement strand
TCAGAAAATTTCATACGTGGAGAAAACACGCCATCCCGCTCAATGGCAGAGAGTTTGTAGACTCCGCCAAAAACAGGTTCTGCTCGTGACGTTATCAACCGTTCACCTACACCGAAGCTGTCAATGGCAGCACCCTGCTGAAGCAAATCTCTTATAATATACTCATCAAGAGCATTGCTGACTGCGATTTTACAATCGATTAACCCTGCGGCATCGAGCATATCACGTGCTTTTAGAGTCAAATAGGTTAAGTCACCACTATCAATTCTGATTCCACGAAGACGCTTACCCATTGGTTCAAGAACTTCCTTTGCCACTCTTATCGCGTTGGGTACACCTGATTTCAAGGTATTGTAAGTATCAACCAATAAAACTGCGTTATCGGGAAAAGATCTTGCATATGCGGCAAAAGCATCATATTCACTGTCAAATGTCTGAACCCAGCTATGTGCCATAGTACCAAGTATAGGTATGCCGAAGTGCTCACCACAGATTGTGCATGAAGTACCCGCTACACCCGCGATGTATGCTGCTCTCGCACCAAGAACAGCCGCGTCATAGCCCTGGGCCCTTCTGGCACCAAATTCCATGACAGGCCTGCCTTTGGCAGCTTTTACAATACGCGCTGTTTTGGTAGCGATCAAACTCTGATGGTTAATTGTAACAAGAAGCATTGTCTCAATCATCTGTGCCTGAATCAGAGGTCCCCGCACCTTAACTATTGGCTCATTCGGGAATATGGGGGTACCTTCCGGCACAGCCCATACATCACATTTGAAGTCAAAATTGTGTAAATACTCGAGGAACTGATTATTAAACTGACCGGTAGAACGTAGCCAATCTATGTCTTCATCGTTAAACTCAAGCGCGCTGAGATAATCAACCATCTGCTCAAGTCCGGCCATAATAGCGAAACCACCTTGTTCAGGAACCGATCGAAAAAACAGATCGAAGCATGCAATAACATCCTCCAAGCCGTTATCAAGATAACCCTTAGACATGGTCATTTCATAGAAGTCCGTCAGCATGGACAGGTTGGTCCTGTCTTTCCATCTGGTACTGTACATCAGAAAAATCCTCCCTCCATCGGGACAAATGCGGCTTCCTCGAATATCTCTTGATTGAAGAATACCCATTCGAGACATAGCCCCTCTGCCGGCATAGTTTTTCCGGCCTTTTTTCGATCCATACCGGCAAAAGCTTCCTTCAAATCTTCAATTGTCATCTTACCTTGGCCGATATATAGAAGAGTACCGGCCAGTATCCGGATCATATGATAGAGGAAGCCATCCCCTTCAACTGTCATTGTAAGCAAACGTCCCTGACGTTCAAGTTCAAGCTTATGAATAGTTCTTACAGTTTCACGAATGACGCTTCCTTGATCCATCATACAAGTGAAATCGTGTTTACCAACAATAAAAGGTATAGCAGACTTCATCTTATCAATATCAAGATCACCCGGGACATGAGCCAGTAAATTTCGCTGAAGCGCCGGTCTTACGGGACTAAGCCAATATCTATAGCAATAACGTTTGCCGATCGGCATCATACGAGCGTTGAAGCTCATGTCTACCTCTGCCGCTGCACGCACAGAGATAGATGGAGGCAAATAGCTGTTAAAAGCAAGAGCTACTCGCTCCTGAGGAATACTAATATCAGTACGAAAATTACTGACATGTCCACGAGCACTTACGCCAGAATCAGTTCTGCTACTACCTGCAAGAGAGATTTTCTCTCCCGTAAGTTTGAACCATGTATCCTGCAATGCCTGCTGTACCGTCATCGCGTTATCCTGGTACTGCCAGCCGTGATAAGAGCTGCCATCATATTCAGTTAATATGGCGATATTTCTTCGACGATCGGCCGCTTCAGTCATTTGCCTGATATTCCATCCTCGATGCTGTCCATGGCCATCATGGCAGCACCAACAATTCC
>JAQVJP010000012.1:0-37062 GCA_028695145.1 Eubacteriales bacterium | reverse complement strand
CCTTTGTCATTGACAATACCTGCTTTTATATTGGTACCGCCAAGATCTATTCCTACGTAATAACTCATTATGGGTTACCTCCGACCAGCTTTTATTTGAATTGATTATATCAGATAACATACTGCAGGATGATTACTGCCGCAATAGAAATCAGAAGAAAGATCATAAAAGCACTATCTGTTCTTGTAAATTTAAGACTCTTCATCCTTGTTCTTCCCTCGCCACCTCGATAACAGCGCGCTTCCATGGCGGTTGCGAGATCTTCCGCCCTTTTGAAGGCACTCACAAACAGAGGTATTAAGACGGAGACCAAACCTCTGGCCTTGCTTATAAGTCCACCTGTATCATAATCAGCTCCACGCGATGATTGAGCCTTCATAATCTTCTCTGTTTCTTCAAGCAGTGTAGGCACAAATCTCAGTGCAATTGACATCATCATCGCCATTTCATGTGCCGGAAAACCGAATTTACTGAGAGGCTTAAGTAGTTTCTCCATAGCATCTGAAACCATCACAGGTGTTGTAGTAAGAGTCAATAATAAAGTTGTATTCAAAATCAGCAGCGCCAAGCGCACAGCCATTCTAATAGCTGTATAAACACCCTGATCAGTCACGCGCAACGGACCGATTCGAAACCATACCACATCACTATTACCCGAAAACACATTAAGTACAAAAGCAAAAATTAGTATAAACAGAATTGGTTTAAGTCCCATTAACACTTGTTTTACAGGAACATTTGACATCATAATCAATATGATAGTCAGTAACGCAAGTAAACCCATTGCCTGAATAGTCTGGGACATAAAAATCAAGATCATAAACACTATAACGCCCAGAAGTTTGGTTCGCGGATCAAGCCGGTGTAAAACCGAATCAGCTGGATAATAACGACCAAGAGAGATGTTTCCTAACATTACTGCATCCTCCTGTCTTTTTTATATCTTAGAAGTTCAGCCACCGCGGTTTCCGGAGTATAGAAGTCAGTATTAATTTCAGGGAAACTCATAGCAACTGACTCAAGAAAAGCCTTAGCTCTTGGCAATGACAACCCTGCTTGTCGTAAATATGATTCGTCAACAAAAACCTCTTGAGGCTTACCACAGGCATGAATCTTGCCATCGCGTAATACCAGAATACGATCGGCAAGTCTGGCAATGTCTTCCATGCTGTGTGAAACAAGAATTACTGTTACTCCCATTTCTCTGAGCTGTGCGGCATATGAAAGAATCTCATCACGTCCGGCTGGATCCAGACCGGCAGCCGGCTCATCAAGAATAAGGATCTCTGGCTTCATAGCAAGAATACCGGCAATCGCAACCCTTCTCTTCTGACCTCCGGAGAGTTCAAATGGAGACCTCTCCAGTATTTCCTGACTAAGACCTGTTATTTCAGCTGCAGCAAGCACACGCTTGTCGATCTCATTAGCATCAAGTCCCATTCTCTTGGGTCCAAAAGCAATATCCTGGAATACGGTTTCTTCAAACAACTGATGCTCTGGATACTGAAATAATAGACCTGCCTTCTGTCTAATTTTTTTGACATCCGCGTTTTGCGATACTGACCATCCAAGAACATGAACCGTTCCCTGCTGTGGTCGTATAAGTCCATTTAAATGCTGAATTAATGTAGACTTACCGGATCCGCTATGTCCTATAATGCCGAACAATTCTCCGCGGTTTATTTCAAACGATACATCCGACAATGCTTCTTGAGCCATTGATGTTCCGCGATTATATGTATATGTCAAATTCTGGACAGAAATAACTTTCTCTTTACTGTCAGAGTCATTGCTATTCGAATAATCAGATTTATTTGAAATTGATTTGAAATCCTGCATATCTTGTTTTGCTGTGCTAACATCGTTAGCCGCATCACTGCTTATAATTCTTTCCACAGCCTTCACAGCACCTTCCCATTCGGCCGTTTCAAGCTGTTTCAATTGATTGCCCGTAAGTCTCGCAAGTTCCCAGGTAATTTCCATATGAACCGGTACATCAAGACCAAGACTCTTAATTTGATCAACTTGTTCGAAAATTTCAGCTGGACTTCCAGTCATTATAATTTTCCCGTGATCCATCACATAAACCTGATCAGCAAGTAATACTTCTTCCATATGATGAGTAATATTGATTACAGTAATACCTTCAACAGCAATTAATGTCTGCACAAGACGCATGAAATCATTACGACTTACCGGATCAAGCATAGCAGTAGATTCATCAAGTATAAGGCATTTAGGTTTCATCGCAAGAATACCGGCAATCGCAAGCTTCTGCTTCTGTCCACCTGACAGAAGATGAGGCGGACGCTGCGCAGCATCTGCAAGACCAACACGGGCAAGCGATTCATCTACAAGTTTTCGGATCTGTGATGGCTCTACACCAAGATTTTCAGGTCCAAACGCAACATCTTCCTCAACAGTTGTCCCAACGATCTGATTATCCGGGTTCTGAAAAACCATACCGCAAGTGCTACGAATTTCCCAAATTGATTTATCATCAGATGTATTTAAGCCCGCCACCAGAATAGTACCATGATCAGGCTGTTCGAGCGCGTTAACGAGACGAGCCAAGGTTGACTTGCCGGAGCCATTTCTACCAAGAACAGCAGTATGTTTACCGCGTTCCAGGCTCATACTAACTTCATCAACCGCAAGAAGCGGTTCCTGCTGATGTTGATGATAATGAAAAGAAACATTATCTATCTGGACAATTTTATTCATACACCTACCATTATAAACAATAAGGGGACAGGTAATACCTGTCCCCGCTAATTACGGTTATAACCGCACTATCACCTGGAATAATTATATCAAATCAGATTCAATTAATCAGACTAATTCCAGAATAGCCATTTCTGATGCGTCACCACGTCTGGCACCAAGCTTGATAATTCTTGTGTAGCCGCCATTACGGTCTGCATACTTAGGCGCAACCTCTGCGAAGAGATGGTTAACCGGATTTACAGCCTTGCCATCAGCACTATGACCCTTGTTCAACCAGAGCATCATCTTACGACGTGCAGCCAGCCTTGAAGGATTATCCACCTGAACCATTTCCTTTTTCATCTCACGAACTACAACGTCATATTCGTTTCCGTTTTTAGACGTAGCAGACTTAAGAACTTTTCTGCCTTTGGCATCAAGTTTTGCTGCAGAAACAGTTATTTCGCGTGTTGTAAAATTATCTTTTTCATTAACAGCAAGAGTAATGAGTTTTTCAGCAATGCGCTGTACTTCATGTGCCCGTGCTGTTGTTGTTTGGATACGCCCATTAACGATAAGGGCTGTAACCAGATTTTTAAGTATGGACTTGCGCTGATCGGATGCGCGTCCAAGCTTCCTATAAACAGGCATTCGTATAACCTCCTAACGAACGGATAAACTCATGGACAAAAATTGATTATTCCTCAATTGCCGCCAGAGATAATCCGAGCTCTTCAAGTTTCTGAATCACTTCTTCAAGCGACTTCTTGCCAAGATTGCGAACCTTCATCATATCTTCTTCAGACCTGGCGACCAGATCTCCGATAGAATTGATACCGGCACGTTTAAGGCAATTATATGTTCTGACTGAAAAATCCAAATCCTCAATAACAGTATCGAGAACTTGATTCTTACTGCTGCCTTCATCAGTATCCTTGAAACTTGGACCTGTTGCGGCTTCAGTAAGTGCCATGAACAAACTTAGATGTTCAGTCAAAATCCCTGAACCAATACTCAAAGCCTCAGCGACATCAACAGTTGCGTCAGTCCAGACCTCAAGAGTAAGCTTATCATAATCAGTAAACTGACCTACACGTGTATTTTCAACCGAGAAATTGACCTTCTTCACAGGAGTGAAGATTGAGTCAATCGGTATAACACCGATAGGCTGGCTTACCCATTTATTTCGCTCAGCTGTATTGTATCCACGACCCTTGTTGATGGTAAGCTCAATAAAAAGTCTGCCATCACCATTGAGGGTTGCTATCGGATGATCAGGATTGAGTATCTCAACTTCTTCATCTCTAACGATATCACCGGCGGTCACAACACCTGTACGCCCTTCATCAGTGCTTATGTATACAGTTTTAGGACCATCGACATGAAGCTTAGCACGAATTCCTTTGACATTGAGAATGATTTCTGTCATGTCCTCAATTACACCCTTGACGGTGGAAAACTCGTGAAAAACGCCCTCAACTCTGATCGCGGTTACTGCGGCTCCGGGCAGCGACGACAGAAGAACTCTTCTGAGTGAATTGCCAAGAGTTATACCATAGCCACGTTCGAGCGGTTCGATTTCATATTTACCGTAAGATCCATCATCACTGCGTTCGAGGCATTCAATCACAGGCTTTTTGATCTCAATCATTATAATCCTCCTTCGTGCGCCCACTAAAATCAAGCAACTGCATAAACAAAATGCTTATTACTTAGAGTAGAGCTCGACAATAAGGGTTTCTTTAACTTCCAGATCCACATCATCACGACCAGGAATCTGAGCAACAGTGCCCTTGAGAGCCTCATCGTTAAATGTGAGCCATGCCGGTACATTACGGCCATTAAGTTCCTGGAACTTAGCTGACTTACGTGATGTCTCACGAACCTCGACCACATCACCAACAGCGAGCTGCATCGATGGGATATCGGCCTTCTTGCCATTAACTGTAAAATGTCCGTGTGTCACCAACTGACGAGCTTCTGCCCTTGAAGCAGCAAGACCCATACGATAGATGATATTGTCGAAACGCATTTCAAGCAGCATCAGCAGGTTCTCACCAGGTTTACCCTTCATACGTGAAGCCTTGTCATATGTATTACGGAATTGTGTTTCCATAACACCATAAAATCTTTTAGCCTTCTGCTTCTCACGAATCTGTGTACCATACTCAGAAGTTTTCTTCCTGCCCTGGCCATGCTGACCTGGCGCGAAGCTTCTTCTGGCAAGAGCACATTTGCCTGTATAACATCTCTGACCCTTGAGGAAGAGCTTCTCGCCCTCTCTACGACAAAGGCGGCAGGATGCGTCTGTATATCTAGCCATTCTTTACACCTCCGGAATCAGACTCTTCTTCTCTTAGGCGGTCTGCAGCCATTATGAGGAATGGGGGTTACGTCTTTGATCATAGTTACATCAAGACCTGCTGTCTGAAGAGCACGAATCGCTGCTTCACGACCTGCACCAGGACCCTTGACGAAAACTTCAACTGAGCGCATACCATGATCAACAGCTGTCTTAGCAGCAGTTTCAGCAGCCATCTGTGCTGCAAATGGAGTGCCCTTACGCGAACCTCTCATACCCTGACCGCCGGCACTCGACCATGAAATGGCATTACCAACCGGATCAGTAATTGTAACAATTGTATTATTGAACGAAGAATGGATATGGGCAGCACCACGGTCAATATTCTTGCGTTCTCTTCTCTTCGGCCTGGAAGCCGTTTTCTTGCCTGACGCCTTAGCCATGCTGTTACCTCCTTATTTCTTCTTACCTGCAATGGTACGCTTCGGGCCCTTACGGGTACGAGCATTCGTCTTAGTACGCTGACCACGAACAGGAAGACCCATTCTATGACGACGACCGCGGTAGCAGCCGATTTCAGTCAAGCGCTTAATATTCATTGCGATTTCTCTTCTGAGATCACCCTCAACGATGTACTCGTTTTCGATGATATCTCTGATTTTGGAATTCTCTTCTTCAGTCAAATCCTTGACGCGAGTATCTGGATTGATACCACACTTCTCAAGAATCTGGTTTGATAAGGTTCTGCCGATACCATAAATATAGCAAAGCGCTATTTCTACACGCTTATCATTGGGCAGATCCACACCGGCAATACGTGCCATTCTTTGCACCTCCATCATAAGACAGGTTTTTTTGTTATCTATAATTAATCACGAAATGTGGGAAAACTATGGCCTGTCAGGGCCAAAGCAGCCGCATCCCTTGTCGTGTCGTTGCCTTGAAGGCTAAGCTATAGCTCAGCCCTGTTTCTGTTTGTGTTTAGGATCCTGACAGATTACCATAACACGTCCTCTGCGCTTAATGACTTTGCACTTCTCACAGATTGGTTTTACTGATGGTCTAACTTTCATTGTCCTGACCTCCTCACTTTGCCAGATAGCATGAATACACATGCGGGCACATGCTAAAATAGTTTAACAGATCTGACGAAATAATCAAGTATTTTTTAAAATAAATTTATTTCGCTCTCCAGGTAATACGTCCACGGGTAAGATCGTACGGCGATAATTCCATTGTTACACGGTCTCCCGGCAATATTTTAATATAATGCTGACGCAGCTTGCCCGATATATGAGCAATAATCTCATGACCATTTTCAAGTTTAACCTTAAAAACAGCATTGGGTAGCGAATCAGTAACAATACCTTCTACCTCAATTACGTCTTCCTTTGACATTAGCAATCCCTCCTTCTTGATAATTGGTTATATTATTTGATTTTATTCCTTTGAAGCTTTATCTGACAAAAACGCTGTTATACTCTCGCGAAGAATCTGATTAGCTCTCTCATTATCTAACTCAGATAATTGCCTCGCTTGTTCCGGAAGCATAGCCTGTCCAAGTAACTTGAAGTGACAAACACGTTTCTTCTTCAGTCTCGCGACATGTCTTAATCGGCCATCAGCGAGATAAGCGATTCTTCCATCAACTCTTACTATAATATATATACTGCCTGTATCGTGGCCTGCAGTTGATATGACAGCCATTCCGGGAATCATCCCCTTATGGCTGATGATTTCAAATACGGTCTCTTCCATTTCAATCTCTTTTTGTTAAAATCAGCGGACCATCTTCAGTAATCGCAAAAGTATTTTCATAATGCGATGATGGCTTGCCGTCAGCAGTCACAATAGTCCATCCATCAGCTTCCAAAGCAATACGCCTTGTCCCAAGATTGATCATTGGTTCCATAGCAAGAACCATACCGGCTTCAAGTCTAATCCCATGTCCAGCACGGCCGTAATTAGGCAAATCAGGATCTTCATGCAAATCTCTGCCTATGCCATGCCCTGTCAGTTCACGTACTACACCATAGCCATGATCTTCTGCATGCTTCTGAACAGCTGCAGATAAATCTCCGAGTCGGTTTCCCGGCCTGGCAAGCTCGAGGCCTTTCCAGAAACATTCCTCTGTGACACGTAACAGATCAAGTTTATCCTGAGATACTTGACCCACGGCAAAAGTTCTGGCAGCATCACCATGAAAGCCATCAATATATGCTCCGACGTCAATTGATACAAGCATTCCTTCTTCTATAATTCTATTTTTCGAAGGGATACCATGAACAACTTCATGATCGATAGAGGCACAAACAGATCCTGGGAATGGTGGATTACCATATCCCTTAAAAGACGGAACAGCACCTGATTTTCTAATTAGTTTTTCAGCCGCCTGGTCAAGATCCCAGGTAGAAAGGCCAGGTTTGATATACTCTTCAATCATACATAATACATCCGCAACAATTGAACCGGCCTTCTGCATTTTCCGAACATCTTCTGTTGTCTTAATTTTTATCATTTCATTGCCCTTATCTATCTTGGTATTGCATCACGGTAAATATAATTATATGTTCGACTTTAACTGTTTTTTCAGCCAAGTAAACCTTTGACAGCTGCAACTGCGTCCTCTGGTTTGCCTTCATTACTTATATCAAATATCAGATTCTGATTTCGATAATAGTCAACAAGAGGTTTTGTCTGATTATGATAAGTTTCAAGCCGTTTTTTGATCGTTTCTTCATGATCATCATCGCGCTGTACGACCTGTCCCCCGCATTTATCACAAATGCCGTTTACTTCTGGAGGAAGTGATATCAAATTATAGCTTGCTCCACATTGAGAACATACTCTTCTGCTGGTCAAACGTTTGAGAACAAGCTCATCTGAAATAGTTACATTGATTACACCAGTCAGTTTGATACCTTTATCATTCAATATGGCAGCAAGTGCGTCAGCTTGAGGAATTGTTCTTGGAAAACCGTCAAGCAGAAATCCTTGTTCACAATCTACTTGTGACAACCGGTCCGCTACCATTTCAATAGTAATCTCATCTGGAACAAGCTGACCATTGTTAATGTAGTTTTCCGCTTTGACTCCAAGTTCAGTCTTCTCGCTTATATTTTTACGAAATATATCACCCGTAGAAATATGCGGAATTTCATATATACTCTTCAAATCTGCTGCCAGGGTGCCTTTCCCGGAACCCGGAGCTCCCAGCAATATCAGTTGCATCGTGTTCTCCTTTTCTGAGCAAAAGGGCATCCTGTCACAAGACAGGATCCCCTCGCAAAAACCTATGATGATAATAATTAATCAAGGAATCCCTTGTAGTGGCGCATAACCATTTGTGATTCCATTTGATTTACGAGGTCAATCGCAACACCAACAAGAATCAGTACAGCTGTTCCGCCGAACCAGATGCCCTGCATACCTGTTACAGCACTCATAAGTATCGGGAAAAGAACGATCAACACTAAGAACAAAGCGTCAAACCATGACAATCTCCTCGATGTAGCGTTTATGAAGTCTGAAGTTGGTCTACCTGGTCTGATACCGGGAATGAAGCCGCCATTCTTCTGAAGATTATTAGCAATCTCCAAAGGATTAAACTGAATCATTGAATAAAAGAAAGTAAATCCGAAAATTAACAGTGCATAAAACAGATAATAAAATGGATTACCTGAGAAATTCATAAACCACTGTGCTATAGGACCATTGCTTCCGAAAAATGATACCAGCGTTGATGGCAACGACACAATCGACATAGCGAAAATAACAGGGATAACACCAGCCTGATTAACCTTGATTGGAAGATAAGTACTCTGACCACCGTACATTTTGCGTCCGACTACTTTTTTTGCATATTGCACAGGTATTCTGCGCTCAGCCTGCTGTACAAACACAACCAGAGCTATGATCAGAACAAACACTACTATAACAAGAAGTGTGACGATCAAAGAAACAAAAATATTTCTTGTTATGCTCCAGTTTCTGAAATACGCAAACAGCAATTGAACAGCACTGGGGCCTCTGGCTACGATACCTGCGAAAATTATCAGTGATATACCGTTTCCGATACCGTACTCATTAATCTGCTCACCAATCCACATGATAAACGCAGTACCAGCTGTGAAACTCACGATAACAAGAATCGCGTTAAGAGCATATGGTAATGTGCTTGATGATGCTGATCTTGTTGCTACCCAATAAGCTGTAGCTTGTACAAGAGCCAGACCAACTGTCAAATATCTGACATAACGTTGAATCTTCTTGCGCCCGGCGTCGCCTTCTTTTTGCAAACGCTCCAGAGCGGGAATCGCCACCGTCAACAACTGCATAATAATTGACGCGTTGATATACGGTGTGATACCCATAGCGAAGATGGAGACCTGTTTGAAAGCACCACCCGAAATGATATCCAGGAAACTGCCAAGCTGTCCCATTCGGTTGATCAGATCTGTAAATGCCGCTGCACTGATGCCGGGAACCGGCACTGCCACACCAACCCGGTAGATAATGAGCATACCAAGCGTGAACAGCAGCTTCTTACGAAGATCAGGAATCTTAAAGGCATTTTTCAGGGTGTCAATCATGCCTCCCATGTCATACCTCCTCGGCTGTGCCTCCAGCCTTGTTGATTTTTTCAATAGCACTGGCTGTGAAAGCATCAGCTTTTACGGTCAGCTTCTTAGTAAGTTCGCCGTTGCCGAGAATCTTAATGCCATCATTGACCTTTGGCAGTGTAATAGCGCCAGCTTCTTTGAGCAAAGCAGCGTCAACAACAGTTCCGTCTTCAAATCTGTTAAGATCACTAACGTTTATTTCAACGTATTTAAGAGCGAAACGACTGTTATTGAAGCCACGCTTCGGCAGTCTTCTGTAGATAGGCATCTGGCCGCCTTCAAAACCAGGACGAACACCACCGCCTGAGCGAGAATTCTGACCCTTATGTCCACGGCCTGCAGTCTTACCATTACCGGAACCGGCGCCGCGACCCTTGCGATACGCTATCTGTCTTGCGCCCTCTGACGGGCTCAGTTGATTAAGCTTCATGTCGGGACACCTCCTTATGCTTCTTCACATTTTACCAAATGCGCTACTCTACGAACCATACCTTTTACGGCATCGTTAGACTCTTTGACAACACTCTGTCCAATTTTTCTGAGTCCAAGTGCCTCGATAGTTGCGATATGATTTTTATTAGCGCTGTTGGTGCTTTTTACCAAAGTAATTTTAACCTTAGTCACGTCCTGGACCTCCTTACAGAATCTCTTCTACGGACTTGCCGCGAAGTCTTGCTACCTGCTCGGGAGATTTCAGACTCTTAAGACCCTCAATAGTCGCGTTGACCATATTGTTGGGATTATTGGTACCGAGCGATTTAGTACGGATATCCTTGATACCGGCCAGTTCGAGAACAGCACGTACAGGACCACCGGCAATAACACCAGTACCACCTGTTGCAGGCTTAAGTAAAACTTTACCGGCACCGAAACGTCCCAGCGTCTCATGTGGGATAGTATCATTGATCATGGCAACCTCAATGAGGTTTTTCTTAGCGTCTTCAATCCCTTTGCGGATGGCATCGGGAATTTCAGCTGCCTTGCCCAGACCTTTGCCGACATGACCATTCTCGTCACCGACAATTACAAGAGCTGTAAATCTAAAATTACGTCCGCCCTTAACGGTCTTGGCTACACGACCAATATGAATAACTTTCTCTTTGAGTTCGAGTGTATTTGGATCTATGCGCATGATATTACCTCCCTGTTTAGAATTTCAGACCGGCTTCACGCGCCGCTTCTGCCAATGCCGCTACACGGCCATGGTAGATGTATCCACCTCTGTCAAAGACAACTGATTCGATACCAGCAGCGAGAGCACGCTGTGCTACAAGCTTGCCAACTTCAGCAGCAGCCTCAGCATTGCTACCATTGTCAACTTTATCCTTGAGTTCTTTGTCCATTGTAGATGCACTCACAAGAGTAACACCTTTTGTATCATCAATCACCTGGGCATACATATGCGAAAGGCTTCTGAAGACACAGAGTCTCGGACGAGCACCGGTTCCGCTGATCTTTTTACGAACACGCAGATGCTTGCGTCTGCGTACTTCATTTCTGCACGTCTTGCTTATCATGTCAACTCATCCTTTCCTTATTTACCTTTGCCCTTGGCGCCAGTTTTGCCTTCTTTGAGTCTCAGAACTTCGAAATCATACTTGATGCCTTTACCCTTATACGGGTCAGGTGTTCTGAAAGCACGAATCTTGGCTGCTGTTTCGCCAACCAGCTGTTTGTCTGCGCCCTTAACGACTATTCTGTTAGCTGCAGGAACATCAATTGTGATGCCCTCTGGTTCTTCCATCTCGATTGGATGAGAAAAACCAACGTTAAGTACCAGCTTCTTACCTTGCTTGGTGGCCTTGAAACCAACACCGTTGATCTCAAGATTCTTTGAGAAGCCTTGTGAAAGACCAATAATCATGTTATTGATCAATGATCTTGTAAGACCATGAAGCTCACGATGCTTCTTCTCGTCACTTGGACGATTAACTGTGATAGTCTGATCCTCAACTTTTACTATCATATCGGAATGAATGTTCTGAGTAAGAACATTTTTTCCGCTCTTGACAGTTACAGTCTGATTTTCAACCTTGACTTCAATTCCTGCCGGAATTGCAATCGGCATTCTGCCAATTCTTGACATAACTATATCCTCCTGCTCTTGATATTGGGAGAGTATGGTATTTGTTGCCGTACTCTCTTTTCAGAGACTATCTGTCTATTTTACCAGACGTAAGCCATTACTTCACCACCGACATTTTCCTGTCTGGCTTTTTTGTCAGTCATCAGACCATGTGAAGTTGAAATGATAGCAATACCAAGACCGCCAAGAACTTTTGGCATTTTTTCAGTGTTGGCATAAACGCGAAGTCCAGGTTTGGATATGCGCTTGATACCTGAGATAACTGATTTCTTGCCTGCATATTTCAATGTGATCTTGATAACACCCTGTTTATCATCAGGTGTGAACTCATATTTGGTAATATAGCCTTCTTCCTGAAGAATTCTGGCGATTTCTTTTTTGATGTTTGAAGCCGGTACCTCACATGTAGGATGACCGGCGGTGCCGGCATTACGGATTCTTGTGAGCATATCAGCGATTGCATCTGTTATCTGCATAAATCTTCCTCCTTCCTGACGTCCAATTACCAGCTGGCCTTGCGCACGCCAGGGATCTGACCCTTGTATGCAAGATCTCTGAAGCAAAGACGGCAGACACCATACTTGCGGATATAAGCGTGGGGACGGCCGCAGAGCTTGCAGCGATTATATGCCCGCGTACTGAATTTAGCCGGCTTCTGCTGTTTCAGAATCATTGACTTTTTTGCCATGTTCGTTTTCCTCCCGCTTATTTGCTGAACGGCATGCCGAGCAGTGTAAGAAGCTCTCTGGCCTCTTCGTCAGTTTCGGCGGTCGTTACAATGATGATATCCATACCACGGATTTTATCGATTTTATCATAATCGATTTCCGGGAATATCAGCTGCTCCTTAGCGCCCATAGCATAATTGCCATGACCATCGAAGGAATTCGGATTAATGCCGCGGAAGTCTCTTACACGTGGAAGAGCAATGCTTATAAGTTTATCAAGAAACTCATACATTTTCTCACCACGAAGTGTTACTTTGCAGCCGATATCCATGCCTTCACGCAGCTTGAATGCGGATACTGATTTCTTCGCTTTTGTTATAACCGGCTTCTGTCCGGCAATGATGCCCATATCACGAGCAGCGTTGTCGAGAGCCTTCGGGTTATCTTTTACTTCACCGACACCCATGTTGAGAACAATCTTCTCAAGTCTGGGAGTCTGCATGACTGACTTGTACTTGAAGGTTTCCTGCAGCGCAGGCATAACCTCAGATGTATATTTATCTTTCAGCCTGGACATTAATTATTCCTCCTTGCTGCCATCACTTCTTAGCCTGGCGAACAGTATCAATAACTTCGCCACAGGCCTTGCAGACACGTACCTTCTCACCATTCTCGAGAACCTTGCGACCAACCTTACTTGGACGCTTGCACTTGCTGCATACCAACATAACATTGGAGCTTGAAATGGCAGATTCCTGATGGATTATGCCGCCCTGCTGATTGCGTCCACGTGGTTTCTTGTGCTTGGTGGACATATTCACGCCTTCAACGATTACTCTGCCCTTATCGGAGAGAACTTCCAGCACTTTACCGGTTTTGCCGGCGTCTTTGCCCGTGAGCACGAATACGTTATCGTCTTTTTTTACATGTACCTTTGACATCGCGCTTATCCCTCCTTATAGAACCTCAGGTGCCAGAGACAGAATCTTCATATAATCTTTGTCTCTGAGCTCTCTGGCGATTGGACCGAATATACGGGTACCGCGCGGGTTCTTGTCTTCCTTGATGATTACAGCGGCATTTTCGTCAAACTTAATGTACGAACCGTCTGCACGGCGCACGCCTCTCTTGGAACGTACTATAACTGCTTTTACTACTTCGCCCTTTTTTACAACGCCACCGGGTGTTGCTTCTTTGACCGAACAAACGATCACATCACCAATATTGCCGTACTTGCGCCATGATCCTCCGAGGACCTTAATGCACATCAGCTTCTTGGCGCCGGTGTTATCTGCGGATTTAAGGGTTGATTGAACCTGAATCATAATCTTCCTCCTTCCCGAAAACCAGCGGCAGAGTTATTTGGCCTTCTCAATTATGTTTACCAGTCTCCAGCGTTTGTCTTTGCTGATAGGACGGGTCTCCATAACTCTGACCTTGTCACCGGGCTTGCATTCGTTATTCTCATCATGAGCTTTTAGCTTATAAGTTCTCTTAACAATTTTCTTGTACAGCGGATGACGAACATGTTCAACAACAGCTACAACTATTGTCTTATCCATCTTGTCACTTGTCACCGTACCAACTCTGGTTTTTCTGAGGTTTCTGTCACTCATACGAAATCCCCCTTACTCTTTGATGCCTTGGAGCTCGCGCTCGCGCAGGATAGTTCTGACACGTGCTATGTCCCTCTTGACGCTCTTGAGCTTTAAAGGGTTTTCGAGCTGGTTGGTGGCGTGTTGGAATCTTAATTTAAACAATTCTTCTTTCAATGCAACGAGCTCTTCGTTCAACTCGGCAATTGACTTTTCACGAATTTCACTCGGCTTCATTGACGTCACCATCCTTTTCACGAGCAATGAACTTGGTCTTGCAAGGGAGTTTATGTGAAGCAAGTCTTAATGCCTCACGGGCAACTTCCTCAGAAACGCCGGCAATTTCAAATAACACTCTGCCAGGTTTAACTACTGCTACCCAGTACTCCGGTGAACCCTTACCTGAACCCATTCGAGTTTCAGCAGGTTTTGATGTTACCGGCTTATCAGGGAATATTTTGATCCAGACCTTACCACCACGTTTGATAAATCTGTTGATGGCGATACGGGCTGCTTCAATCTGATTACTTGTGATCCAGCAAGGCTCTGTAGCCTGGAGACCGAAATCGCCATAGCAGACATAATTGCCGCGTGTAGCTTTGCCGGTCATTCTGCCACGGTGCTGTCTTCTGTATTTAACGCGCTTTGGAAGCAACATCAGGCTTCGCCTCCTTCCAGATTAGCAGTCTTCTTCGGGGCAGGATATATCTCACCCTTATAGACCCATACTTTTACTCCAATTCTGCCATAAGTTGTTTTTGCCTCAGCAAAACCATACTCAATGTCAGCACGAAGTGTCTGCAGAGGAATTGTTCCCTCATGATAGTGCTCAACTCTGGCGATTTCAGCACCGCCGAGACGTCCACTGACTGCAGTTTTGATACCCTTCGCTCCCTGCTTCATAGCACGACCCATGGCCTGCTTCATAGCACGACGGAAAGAAACACGATCTTCGAGCTGTCTTGCGATACTCTCCGCAACCAGCTGAGCTTCGGTATCAATTGACTTAACTTCATTTACATTAATGAAGAAATTTCTCTTGAACATTGAAGTAAGTTTTTTCTTCAACTCTTCAATACCAGCACCCTGACGACCAATTATGATACCAGGCTTAGCAGCTGTTATTGAGACAAGAATTTTCTCTTCGCCTTTGCGTTCGATTTCAATCTTGGAAACGCCGGCTTTAAACAGCTCTTCCTTAACAAAATCACGGATCTTCTTATCTTCTACCAGGAACTTGCTGAATTCTTTCTTATCGGCGTACCAACGAGTATCCCAATCCTTGATGACACCTACACGAAAACCATGCGGATTTACCTTCTGGCCCATCTGTCACCCTCCTTAATTTCTTTCTTTGAGGACAACAGTAACATGGCTGGTCCTCTTGTGAATTCTTGACGCGCTGCCACGGGCTCTTGGAATGATGCGTTTAAGCACTGGACCCGGATTGGCATAACAGTCAGCTACATAAAGAGCGTCACGGGACAAATTATTATTATTTACCGCATTGGCTTCAGCTGATTTCAGAAGTTTCTCCAAAACCGGAGAAGCTGCTTTTGGGGTATACCGCAAAATAGCGTAAGCTTCATCTATCTGTTTGCCCTTAATCAAGTTGACTACAACACTGACTTTACGTGGGGCAACTCTGATATTTTTAGCGATTGCTCTTCCTTCATCCTTGCCGATACCGAGAACTTTGCGTTCTTTTTTGGTCAGCAACGCTGATTTCTGAGATTTTCTTTCGGTCCGATTATATCTCGCCAGGAGTTCCTCACGGTTCTCAAGCAGATATTCTTTGCTCATGACCTTCTTTTCCACAAAATGTTCCTCCCTTCTGTCCTTGGCCTGCCATTAACGTGAACCAGAGGACTTCTCTGATCCAGCATGGCCTCTATAGGTCCTGGTAGGAGCGAACTCACCCAGTTTATGACCAACCATTTCTTCTGTGATATAAACCGGGACATGCTTGCGGCCATCATACACTGCTATGGTATGTCCAACCATATCAGGGAAGATAGCAGAAGCTCTGGACCAGGTTTTAATAACTCTCTTCTCATTTTTTTCATTCATCGCCTCGATTTTCTTCATCAGCGATTCTTGAACAAAATAACCTTTTTTTACTGATCTACTCATTAGTCGCAAGCCTCCATTCGATTACTTGTTACGTCTTCTGACTATATACTTGTCAGAAGGCTTCTTGCGATCCCTGGTCTTCTTACCAAGAGTAGGAACACCCCAGGGAGTAACAGGGCCCGGCTTGCCTATAGGTGATTTACCTTCACCACCACCATGAGGATGGTCGTTAGGATTCATGACAACACCTCTGACAGTTGGACGAACACCCATATGACGCTTACGTCCGGCCTTACCTATGCTTATATTCTCATGCTCACTGTTACCTACACTGCCGATAGTGGCCTTGCAAGCTACAGAAACCATACGAACCTCACCGGAAGGCAGACGAACTTGAGCATACTTCTCTTCTTTTGCCATCAGCTGAGCGCCGGCACCTGCCGTACGAACCATCTGAGAGCCTTTTCCCGGTTTGAGTTCTATATTGTGAATGACTGTACCTACAGGAATATGCTCTATTTTCAAACAATTACCTGCAACGATGTCAGCTTGATCACCAGACTCAACAACACTGCCGACTTTTACGCCTTCAGGAGCCAGAATATAAGCTCTTTCACCATCAAGGTACTGCAGCAGAGCCAAGTAGGCTGTACGATTCGGATCATATTCAAGAGCGACAACTTTGGCTTTCATGCCTTCTTTTGCGCGCTTCCAATCGATAATACGAATCTTGCGTTTGTTTCCGCCACCCTTGTGACGAACTGTGATACGGCCATAACTGTTTCGGCCGCCTGTTTTGCTTCTCTTAACCAGAAGATTCTTTTCGGGCTGCTTAGCTGTAAGTTCAGAAAAATCAGCCACGGTCATCTGCCTTCTGGCGGGAGAAGTAGGATTATAGCTTTTTACTGCCATGATAGTTCACTCCTTCTCTGTGGCGCCCGGCATCACTGGCCGAACCCGAATTCCTCAATTGATGTCTTGTACTTGCGTGAAGACTGGCTTACCTTGCCACCCTTGGTCAAGAAGCTCTCGGCTTTTGGATCCATATCGATCGTAACGATAGCTTTTTTCCAGGAAGGGGTTTTGCCCTGATGCACGCCCATTCGCTTATTCTTGCCATCGTAGTTCATAGTATTCACTTTTACTACTTTGACATCAAAAAGCTGTTCACAGGCCTGACGTACTTCTGTTTTCGTTGCATTTACATCAACTGCGAAGGTGTATTTACCCTCTGCCGCATCATAAGTGCTCTTCTCAGTGATAATCGGCTTGATGATGATGTCATGTGCTGTTTTCATTAGACATACACCTCCTGAACCTTGAGGACAGCCTCTTTTGTAACGACGAATTTGTCATACTTAAGGATGTCATATACGTTAATAGTGTTAACCATTGCGGTTTTGATATTAGCGATATTTCTTGTTGACTTCTCAACATTCTCATCGCGTGTCGCGGTTACCACAAGAGCTGATTTGTCAGCACCAAGCTTAGCAAGAAGCTTAGCCATGTTTTTCGTCTTGATTTCAGACATTTCCAGTTTCTCAAGAACAATCATGCCACCTGCTGCCACTTTACCGGACAACGCCGACTTCATAGCAAGTCTGCGAACCTTCTTCGGCAGAGTGTAGCTATAATCACGCGGTTTTGGACCGAAGATTATGCCGCCGCCGACATATTGTGCTGAACGGGTTGAGCCATGACGTGCGCGGCCTGTTCCCTTCTGTCTGTACGGGCGCTTACCACCACCGCGAACTTCACTTCTGGTCTTGGTTGAGTGCGTACCCTGGCGACGATTAGCCAGCTGGTTCAGAACGACGCGATGTAGGACGTCCTGATTAGGCTCTATACCGAAGATGTCATCAGAAAGCTCGATACTACCGGTAACAGCGCCTTCCATGTTGTAAACATCTAATTTTGCCATTTCCTAGTTCCTCCTTTACGCCGTCTTATTTGGACTTGACGGAGTTCTTGATCTCAACTACTCCGCCCTTAGGTCCAGGTACAGCGCCTCTGATGACGAGGATATTACGCTCTCCATCCACCTGAACGACACTGAGATTCTGTACTGTTACATTTGCTGCACCAAGGTGACCTGGCATCTTCTTGCCCTTGAAAACACGGGCAGGATCTGTATTGGCACCCATTGAACCAACACGACGATGATACATCGAACCGTGGGTTTTAGGACCAGTACGATGACCATGACGTTTCTGAACACCGGCATAGCCTTTACCTTTTGATACACCGCTGACATCTACCTGATCGCCCGGCTGGAACATATCAGCAACACTGATTTTCTGGCCTGCTTCATAGTCAGCTTCTGTCTTGAACTCGCGCATGATACGGCATGGCTCAGCATTTGCCTTCTCATATTCACCTTTGACAGGCTTGTTGACTTTCTTAACATCTCCGTAGCCGACTTTAACAGCTCTATAGCCATCAGTCTCCACGTTCTTGTTCTGAACAACAACTACCGGTCCACAGTCAATGACTGTCACTGGAATCGCGATGCCGTTCTCATCGAACAGCTGAGTCATACCTGCTTTTTTACCAAGCATGAATTTCTCCATTTTCCTTTACCTCCATGGTTATTGGTTCACATTCGTGTGAACATGACCTTTTGCGGCGATTACTCCGCTCAAAAGCTATTACAGCTTTATCTCGATGTTGACACCGGCAGGCATTTCGAGTTTCATCAATGCCTCAACGGTTTTGGAATTCGGAGCGAGAATATCGATCAGACGCTTATGAGTGCGGATCTCGAACTGCTCACGTGAATCCTTGTATTTGTGAGGGGATCTCAGAATCGTAACGATTTCCTTCTCTGTAGGAAGCGGAATAGGACCTGATACACTCGCGCCTGTGCGTTTTGCTGTACCTACTATTCTCTCTGCGCTCTCATCGAGAATATTATGGTCAAATGCCTTAAGTCTGATTCTGATTTTCTGATTAACTGCCATGGTTAAACCTCCTTGATAGCTGCGTGACAAATCTCAACGTTGCCGGGCGTTTCTTTTTCCTTCAACATAAAACCCAGTCGACTGTTCTCACCAGGAGACCCGCGCACTGGGCACATGCCTACAAAAAAGCACACGCTGCGTACAATTAGATCTGCCGCCCAATTTCTTGAATCGGACTACTCTACTGAAGTTACCCGCTTGCGGCCGCAGCGGCTGCATACGGCAATCTCCAGTTTCATCGCCTCATGACTTACAGAACGTAACTAATCCTGTGGCCATGCAGAAGCATTATACAACAGCATTTACTGTATAGCAAGTATAAATTTATATGTCACATGCGTTCTCATTGCAGCATTTTTACAAGGAAGCAATAATTGATACTAAACGAATTTTCAAGGCTCCGGAAGTAATGATATTTCATACCCTCTGGTACGTATACCGTCAATTAGTTCTGGCAGTATCTCAGTGTTGGTTTTTGATACAGCATGAATCAGAATTACCGAACCATCGTGAAGTTCGCCCAGTATCTGGTCAAGAGCAGCTGTGGGAACCGGCTGCTTGTCAATTAACCAATCAACATAGGCGAAGCTCCAGAACACAGGATAGTATCCTTCATTGTTTAAATACGCCAGCATAGCCGGAGAAAAAGCCCCCATAGGCGGTCGCACAAGACGAGGCATATCAAGCCCGGTTACTTCTTTGTATTTCATCTCAAGTCCGTGCAATTCCTGCATCACTGCCTCTGCGCCTTGCTCATTATACATAAGGCTCATGTCAGGATGATTAACAGTGTGGTTTGCCACTTGATGACCCTCTGCTGCCATTCTGCGCACCAAATCCGGTTGTTTGTCTATGAATGAACCGGTAATAAAGAAGGTTATACCTACTTTTTTCTCCAATGCCACGTCCAGAATTCTTGTTGTATTATCGGCGTACTCATACCCTTCATCCATAGTCAGATACACTGTAGGTTTATCAGTTGCCGGCAGCTGCCAAACTACGGCATAAGGTTCAATAACCGGCTCAATAGCAACTGGCAAAGAAGCTGGAAGATCCTCATTTCTCCTATCTGGTCGGTTGAAAGACCAGCCGTAACGAACTGTAGATACGGCACTCAATTCTTCAGAAGACAGTTTCTTAATTTCAGGCAGCAGATTTGAGTCAGCCCGAGGGTAGTTGATGGTTTCTACCGGTATCGTTATTGATTCGGTGGTAGATGTAGGCGACAAACTATCAGTGGGGTCGCTGCTTACTCCGGTGTCTGAGGACGATGTGTCACTATTTGGTTCAGAATAATCGGACGAGTTATCTGTACCTTCAGTTAAGTCTGAACCACTCGTAGTTATAGATGGCACACTATCCGAAACGGTCATAACATCAGTTAACGAATCCTGCGAAGATACCCGAGAATTGTCAGACGGAATAAGCATTCTGCAGCTAACAGGGATGGCGATCAGCAAAACAAGAATCACGGCTGACAAAATTATAAATCGACGCATTCCGTTATTTGCTCTATATGCCTCACCGCGAATTACTTCATGAACAGCATTCGACTGTTTTGCCCGACCGGAATAAACTCGATCAGGTCTCACAGTTGATCTGCGTTGAGCTTCCGGCTTGCGTTCAGGATGATTTTTCTTCACCGATTTTACTCCTGTAAGCCTACAAGCATTTCCTCTATTTCATTCTGGGAGAAGTTGTACCTTCTGTCGCAGAAATGACATTCGAGCTCAATGCCGGAAGGATCAGCGGCAAGATGCCGTAAATCCTCAGTGCCGAGGGTCATGAGATTTCTCTCCATACGTTCTCTGCTGCATGGGCAGCTATAAGAACATGGTGTTGTCTGATGGTAAACAATGTCAGGGTCGCCAAATAACAAATCCAGAATCTGATGCGGGTTAAACCCCTCTTCCATTAGATAGCTTATCTCCGGAAAACCTCCAAGCCTCTGCTCCAGCCAATCAATCAAATCATTCGGCGCGTCCGGCATCAACTGTATTATCATACCTCCGGAATGTGTAATTCCTTCACTACTCATACTGACACCGAGAGCGACGGCAGACGGAACTTGTTCCGATACCGCCAGATAATATGTAAGATCTTCAGCGATTTCTCCGGACACAAGTTCTACTTTGCCCATATAAGGCTCTTTTAAACCCATATCCTTGATAACAGTCAGCGTCCCGCCGCCAACAGCCTGTCCAACATCGAGCTTGCCCGGTTTGTGATAAGTTGTTTCTACCACAGGATTATGACAATATCCTCTGACACCAGCCTGCGCGGTACCAACAACAGTCATACCACCGAGGGCTCCATCCCCTCTTACAATCGCGGTAATCGTATCATTGTCATTTTTCAGATCTTGTCCCAGCATAAGAACTCCGCTCATCAGTCTGCCCAGAGCAGCAGCAGCCACCGGTGAAAGTCCGTGTATGCGTACTGCTTCACGGCACAAATTAGTAGTTCTGCAGGCAAAAGCTCTGATCATACCCTTTTTGGCCGTTGCTCTGACAATATAATCTCCTTCAGGGCTGAATGTCGGATCTTCATCAATATCATTTTGTTTAATACTATTATTCAAACTCATAAAACTACCTTTTCTATATTCTGATCATATCCTTGTTTAGGATGCGGCTGGACAAACACCATGAAAATTCGCTCATCTGCTGCAGACGGTTTTCTGTCGGCCAACTCACCATAAGAGGCAACAAGCTCAAGTCCGGCTGAACAAGCCAGATCCCTGATCGTTGCCCAATCATAAAACCGCTCCTGTACCAGATCATCATAACGCTCATATAGTCCCATGTCCGTTTCAGCAAACACAGTTATTTCCGAAGTACTAAGACCACGTCTGCCATCCCACTCGTTTTGCCAGAGCATAGTCAGTGCCGGATTGGTCTCTGTTTTATCCAGATCCTGGTAAAAGACATTATTCCCAAGTGTTTTGCTGAAATGTTTCTTGCTGCCGATATCGAATATTAACAGAGCATCCTGATTAAGATAATTCGCGCAAAGACGGAAAAAGTTTCGAAGTTTACGCTTATCTGTAATGTGATTAACTGTATCGAGCAGACAAACGGCAAGATCAATTGTCCCGAAGAGTTCAAAATCACATATGTCTTGTTTAAGAAACAATGCCTGGCTACTATCTTCAACTGCTAACTCACGAGCTATTTGAAGCATCTCTTCGGAATGATCGATACCTATTACATCATATCCCCTGCGCTCCATGGCAAAAGCCATACGTCCGGTTCCACAACCAAGATCCGCAAGCAGACGACGTCCATCCGTTCCATCTCCCCGCAGCTGCGCGGTGCCATGCCGCTGATCAATCAAATGCAAAAAATCAGCCCATTTATCGTAATCAATTGATGATTGCAGCAGGTCATACCAACCGGCAATACCATCATACAAATTCATTCTTAATTACTCTCCAGATAGTCAATCGCCGCTGTTAACTGTGTATCTTCATCTTCGGTAAGCTGGGCAATTGATTTCACCCTCGCTTCTTCCGGAAGCTGAACCTCAATATCAGGAACAAGACCAACCCCTTCTATACTCTCACCACCCGGCAGGTAGTACAGAAAATTGGTAATAGTCACAGCCGAACCATCACTTAGCGGATAAGTCAATGTACCTGACCCCTTACCAAAAGTCTGCTGGCCAACAAGAACCGCTCGATCATAATCCTGCAGACAGCCTGAGAAAAGTTCAGAAGCACTGGCAGAAAATTCATTTACAACAACAGCGAATTTCATATCCTCAGGGACAGCCATACCAGCCTTAGATTCCCAGGAATTGGAAAATTTCTGACCCTGCATCCGGCCTTCAAGAGTCGCAAGAGTAAGTTCAGGCAGCAGATAATCAAGCATGTCAGTTACTTCATCCGCAAGACCTCCACTATTGTTACGCAAGTCAAAAACAATTGACTGAGCGCCATCTGCCTGAAGTTGATCTACCGCTTCTTTGAAATGCTCAGAAACGCCCTTAGAAAACTCGCTTACACTGATATAACCAATATTGTCGTTTAACATTCTTGATCTGACACTGGCATTGTCAATATTCCTTCTTACAGGATTAAAAGTCAGGCGCTTGCTCTCTGAAGGTCTGAATATTTCAATTTCCACACTGCTATCCGCAGGTCCTCGAACCATTGCCGCCAATGTTGAAACATCAGGCAGAGCTGTAACATCTTCACCATTTACGCTCATGAAAATATCGCCAATTTGCAAGCCGGACTCAATACCAGGACCATTCTCAATCAGATCTGTAATTTCAATAGAACCATCAGTATTCATAGCGACTATCGCGCCGATGCCACTATACTCACCGGAAAAAGACTCTTCAATCAACTCGTTCTGTTCTTTTGTCAGATACATGGTGTAGGGACTATCCAAGGATGTGGCCAGCCCTGCCGTCATAGCTTCAAGAATTTCAGCATCCGACAATTCGCGGTAATAGTCGTTGTATATATAGCTGTATACTCGCTGCAGCTTATCAACTGCCTGCATGGTCGCTTCATCCTGATCATGCAGTCTCAGATTCAATTCACCTGACTTATCCATACTGCCAAATGAAATAAACAAAACAAGGGCTAAGGCCGCCGTAATAACGAAGGTAAACAAAGCGCTGATAAGTGCGGTCAACACGTATTTCCAAACACCTGAAGAAGGTTTGCCAGAACCTGCGGGTTGCGGACTCATACTGCCCGCCACAGAATCATGATAGCGGTATTCTGTATTATCTGTCATATAAAATAACTCCTGACTGTCAGCCAAAATCAGCCAACATATGATAAAGGATTAGTTGTACTACCGTTCTTTATAACCTCAAAATGCAGATGTGAACCGGTAGAAGTTCCCGTGCTTCCACAGTTTCCTATGAGCTCACCGGCACCAACATTTTGTCCTACAGATACCCTGGTATTCTTAAGGTGCGCATATAGAGTAGCAAAACCATCTCCATGATCAACCACTATATAGTTGCCATAACCCCAGCCACCCCGATTTTGACCTTCAACCGGATTACGCACAATTATTACTGTGCCGGCTCGAGCTGACACTATAGGCTGTCCATAACCGGCGCTTATATCTACACCACTGTGAAATTTCCAGTATCCATAAACAGGATGTACACGATTACCATACGGCGATGTAACGTAGCGACTCGAAGGTACGGGCCAGACCCAGCCCTGTCCATTTGGTACATTCCCCGCAGGCTGTTCAGGCTCAGGTTCAGGTTTATTCTGTTCGGCCGCAGCCGCTTCGGCAGCTCTTGTCGCCTCAGCAGCTCTTGTAGCTTCAGCTGCCTTGGTCGCGGCCGCAGCCTTCTCAGCTGCCAGTTTCTGCTGTAGCTGATAGATTTCAGAACCTAACTGCTCGGACAGAACGTTCAGCTCGTCTTCCGCGGCTTCCTGCTGAGAGATATCATACTCGACCTGTTCGAGGTTAGTTGCTGTCACCGCGGCATCCTGTTCAATCTTATCAAGCTCTGCCTGTATTTGAGCAACAACAGTTTCCATATCATCCATTTGCTGCTTAGCAGTCTGTTTTTTCAGCTCAGCGTCGTCACGAGCTATTTCAAGATCATCAAGCATCTGTTCATCTGTATCAGCAATGATCGACATCAATTGAAGTGTTGTAAAGAAGCCATGCAGACTATCTGATTCAAGAAAGACGGAAAAAAGCGATTTATTCTTATGCTCATACATGATCTGCATGCGCTGATTGTATTGTTCCTTCTTGTCCGCAAGCACCTGCTCCGCTTCAGCATAAGCCGAGATGGCGTTATCCATTTCCTCAAGAGCCGCTTGGAGCTGAGCTGATTTTTCCTCATACAGCTGTTTTTGCTCTTCAGATCTCTGATTGAGCCAGGCCAGATCGCCACTTAGCTGATCCTTGGATTGAGCAAGTTGTTCATGCTTATTCTCCAGTTCATCCATCTTTTTGGCAATTTCTTCCTGCTTATCAAGCGCCTGATTAAGCTCCTGACTTGTAGTCGCTGCCGATACCCAGACAGCCGGCGCGACCGCGGCACCGATAAATGCCAGCAATAGAAGCACAGCGGCAATTTTAATCAATATATTTCTTCCTCGCATATGACACATCCTCCGCTTATACTCTGATATGTCTGCGCACAGACAATGAGCTGCCCAGACTGCCAACACCAGTTCCAATTAGAAGAGTTATCAACATAATTGAACCTGTCAGGTCAGATGCCGGCAACATACTAAGAATACTATCGGCAGAAACAGTCGGCATGAATCTCTCATAGAGTTGAGTATATGTGACCCATATTATTAATGTTGAGATAAGAGCGCCCAACATTCCGACAATGGCTCCCTCAAGTATATACGGTACTCTTATATACCAGTTCGTCGCACCAACATATTTCATTATGCCAATCTCTTCAGACCTTGCGAGAACAGCAATTCTAACCATATTGGAAATGATAAAAAAGGAGACTACACCAAGCACGGCAAAAGCAAGAACAGTGGCATAGTTAACCCAGCGTATGGCCTTGTTCAGAAACTCCATAACAGCCTGTTCCAGAGAAACTTCACGCACCCCCGGCAGACCGCTGATCTTCTTTTCGAACTCTTCACCACCTGATGGGTCATCAAGCCTAACAGTGTAGGTATAAGGAATATATTCAGCAGAAAAATCCTCAAACAATTCTTCTTTCTCCATAGCCTGCTTGAAGATTTCCAAATTCTGTTCAGGCGTAAACATCTCGAATTCTACAACATTATCGTCCTGACTCAAAACCTGAGTCAATCGATCGAGATCTGTTTGCTCCACGCCAATATTCATCGTAATTTCCACAGGAGGTTTCTGACCTGCAAGTTCTACCATATGTCTGGCGTTAAGCGATATCGCGACAAACGCCCCCAACAGCATCAGCATCAGTGTCATTGTAGTAACAGATGCCAAAGTCACAAGAGGATGTCTGATCAGGTTTCTAAAAACTTCGCGCAGCGAATGTCGATACATGCTAAGCTTCATGAAATGGCCTCATCACTATTCTTATTATGAGATAACTCAAGCAGGTCATCCTTATCAGGAACAACCACTTCATGCTGTTCCTCGTTCTTTACATCTCCAGGCAGGTAAACATCATGACCCTGTTCGCGATACTTGCGAAGCGCACGCGCCAATCTCTGCTCACGACTTACCCTGCGGGTCTGCCCATCATCGTGTTCAGAAGCCTGCTGATGAGATTCAGTTTCAGCATCAGAATCGGAAGGAGTATACTCGAATGATCGGAGTGCCTGCAGCAATTCACTATATGCTTCACTGTGAGGCTCATGCTCAAGCTCTTCGTTATTATCATCATTCCAAGCATCGACTGAAACCTCAGCAGCAAATTCAATATTGCCAGTGTTATCTTTTAATTCATCTACCACAGATTCATCGTTAACACTGTCATTATTAAGATTATCATCGCTAACATTGTCATCATAACCGGAGCGCAGCGAATCAATTTGACCGAACTCGTTCTCTATTACTTCACTCTCTATAAACTCAGTCGGCTCAGGAGGGGTAAAGGCACAATTAGCATATGAACCAACACAGTCGTCTCGAACCAGCAAACCATCACTGATCTCGACAACACGTTTCTTCATACGGTCAACAAGCTCTCTGTCATGTGTACAGATAATTACCGTAGTACCACTACGATTAATCTCTTCAAGCAGAGCCATGACAGACTCACTGTTAACCGGATCGAGATTACCGGTTGGCTCGTCCGCCAGAATCAGCATCGGATTGTTAACCATTGCTCTGGCAATCGCTACACGCTGCTGCTCACCCCCGGACAACTCACCCGGTCTGGCATTTGCCCGATCCTTAAGACCAACAATACTCAAAACAATAGGAACACGCCGTTGAATTGAACGGCGTGATGCCCCGATTATTTCCATGGCAAAAGCCACATTCTCATATACAGTTTTTGTATAGATCAGGCGGAAATCCTGAAATATCATGCCTATATTACGACGCAGATAAGGAACCAGACTGCGCCTGATTCTACTTATATCAAAATCATCGATGAGCACACTGCCCTCGGAAGGTTTCTCTTCACAGGTCAGCAGCTTAATGAGAGTCGACTTGCCGGCACCACTGCGGCCAATTATGAAGACAAACTCTCCATCCACTATTTTGAAACTGACATCCTTCAAAGCATGCGTTCCTGTGTGATAGACCTTGGAAACACGTCTGAATTCAATCAAATGGATCCTCCTCTTGGGAGGGAACGCCAGTCAGCCGGTTTAATTATGCCACCATTTGCCGCCGGTTGATTTGAGCGAACCCTTCTCTTGTTTCTCTAAATATTTTCGTACCATTGACGCAAGCTTGAACAGCACAGCATCGTCGAAACTGCGCAGATCAAGTGAAGTAATTTTCTGAACCTTGTCCAAACGATAGACAAGTGTATTACGATGCACAAACAGCTGTCTGCTTGTTTCACTGCCATTGAGGTTATTTTCGAAGAATTTCTGAATTGTCAGCAGAGTCTCGCTGTCAAGAGCCTCATAGGCACCTTTGGGAAAAACTTCATCCAGGAACATATGGCACAATGTCGGTGGCAACTGGTAAATCAGTCGTCCAAGACCAAGTTTGTCGTATCTCATGACATAATTCTCATTATCAAAAATATTGCCTACAGTAAGCGCAAGAGAAGCTTCACGATACGACTTAGCGGTTTCCTTCAATGTCTCAGCCGGCATACCAATGCCGATATGAACTTTTGCCATGGACTCAGCGTTAAGATTGTCAAGAATCTGATTAGCAATCTCGTTAATTTCATCTGGATTATCACGTGGGTAATCCATCAGAAGCACGATAGTTTCTTCGTCCATCGCCAGAATGGAAGCAGCTCTCTGGTCGGGGAACATGTTGTATAGTATTTCCATACAATCAAGTTCTTCAGCCTGCTCAATACGAATAAGAAAAGCTACTCTGGGAACAGAATAAGGAATTTTAAATTCGCGTGCTTTTAGCGGGATATCTCCCGGAAGCTCATTTTCCAGCAATACATTTTTGAGAAAAGCTTCACGCTCAGCGTCGCTGTTTCGTTCTTTGAGCGCGGCACCTATCCAATTACATATCAATTCGAGATAATTCCGAGATACATTATCGGTTCCATCTATGAAGCAGATATAGCTTGTTCTCTCTGTCACAGGCAATTTCATATAAGTTCTGCCGTAAGTAATCGCGATATGTTCTTCAGAAAGAAGAACAGCGCGCGCAGAGGAATCTTCACTGCCCTCGAGCGATTCATCAGTACAGGCTACGATTATACCGTCAGCATCTAACACACCTGCTGTTTTATCAAGAAACGATGCCACTTCCCGTATACACTTTTTCAGCTCTTCCATTATCTGCACACCTTTCCATCCTTGTAAGGACAACTAATCTTATCCTATATTATAGTTTTGAACATAATGTTTCAATCCCTTAACAATTTTCATACACGAATAATAAATATACACATGAAAATTATATCACAGTCATCAACATACAAAACGGACTGCCGCAAAACATTCAGTCTTGTGACAGTCCGCTTCGGACTACAAATTAAATACCTGATTAATAAGTATTTAGCTCAGGATAACGAGCTCAGTCTCTTTGTCAAACAGATGTACACGATTGCCATCAACAGCAACATTGATTGTCTCGCCTACCTGTGACTTACTGACAGTTGGGTCAACTCTTGCTGTCAGACTGAGAGCGCCGCCAACTGTAACATAGAGGTATGTTTCAGCACCGAGCATCTCAACAACATCAACACTGGCAGGGAAAGCAGCCTGAGGATTGGCAGCCACAAAAGCCTGATCGTCTGTAATAGCTTCCGGACGAATACCAACAACAACCTCTTTACCGTCGTATGCTTTTACCTCGTCAACAGAATACTTCTCAGGCAGAGTAACTGATACACCATGGAATGACAGCTTAACAGCATTGCCTTCGACAGCGAGGTTGCCATTGATGAAGTTCATTGGAGGCATACCGATGAAGCCGGCAACAAAAGTATTTACAGGATGCAGATAGAGGTTGGTTGGGTTATCGATCTGCTGGATGAAACCATCTTTCATAACAACAATTCTGGTACCCATTGTCATGGCCTCTGTCTGGTCATGAGTAACATAAATAATAGTGGTCTGCAGGCGATGGTGCAGCTTGGTGATCTCAACACGCATCTGAACACGAAGCTTAGCGTCAAGGTTTGAAAGCGGCTCGTCCATCAAGAAGACCTTAGGATCACGAACAATAGCACGACCCAGAGCAACACGCTGTCTCTGACCACCTGATAGAGCCTTAGGTTTTCTGTCAAGCAGATGCTCGATTTCAAGAATTTTGGCAGCTTCATTAACGCGGCGTTTGATTTCATCTTTTGGGAACTTACGCAGTTTCAGACCAAAAGCCATATTATCAAAAACTGTCATATGCGGATACAGAGCATAGTTTTGGAAAACCATGGCGATGTCTCTGTCTTTAGGTTGAACATCATTAACCAGTTTATCTCCGATGTAAACTTCACCTTCTGTGATTTCTTCAAGACCAGCGATCATACGCAGTGTGGTTGACTTACCGCATCCGGAAGGACCAACCAGAATAATAAATTCCTTATCGGCGATATCAATATTAAAATCGCTGACCGCTACAACATTACCTTCGTAGCGCTTGTAAACATTTTTCAAAAGAACATTGGCCATAATAATCTTACCTCCAGGTTATCTATAAAGGGTCTACGCTTCTTAACAAGACCTGCACATTGAATATAACATCAGGCGCCATCTACCGCTATTCGCAAAATTCAACAAATGTTTCAGGCCGTATTTGGCAATTGAGTTGCAGGGGTTTGACATAGGCAACAACTTTTCGGGCCGACATTTATTGATTATGTCCATAAATCTCATTTTTGTTGAAAATATTTGCATTATCAGGACCTGAAATACCGGTAAAAGTCCGCTTACGGACTTATAAAAACTGTATTTTTGACTATTTTTTACAATTTGCCGGTCAATACATTCATTAGGGCATGTATAATAGTTAAAGAGCACAAATCAACCGTGGACGGAAGCTTTTGCCGGTGTTTTAGTTGCAAATGCTTGTTTTATGCATTATAGTGTATATTTATTAGTTTATTTGATTGTTTATGCAAAGGAGCTCAACAATTATGAAGAATAATCGTCTTGGAATTATCGGCGCTACCGGCTATGTAGGTATGGAACTGGTCAGGCTTGCGGTTTTACATGGCCAGCTTGATTTGACTGTACTTGTGTCACAGAGCTATGTGGGACGACGATTCTCAGATATATATCCGGCCTTCCGCGGACTTGTTGATCTTGAACTTAGCGAGCTGTCCGTTGATGAACTAACAGAGAAATGTGATCTGGTTGTAACCGCTTTGCCTCATGGCGTTTCAGCAAAAATCGTGCCGCAGCTTCTGGAGAGAGGGCTTAAGGTTCTTGATCACAGCGGCGATTTCCGCTATCGTAACGCAAATATATATGAAGAGGCATACAAGCTTACACACCCTAATCCTGAACTGCTTGAACAGGCTGTATACGGGCTGCCGGAAATATACCGTAATAAGTTAAAAGATACTCAGCTCGCGGCCAATCCAGGCTGTTATCCAACCTGTTCCATACTTGGATTACTGCCACTGCTGAGAGGCGGGCTGATTCAAACAGAAGGTATCATAATCGATGCTTATTCCGGAATCAGTGGTGCCGGGCGTAAAGCAGATCTGTCGTTTTCATTTTGCGAAGCGCAGGACAGCATCAAACCTTATGGCGTTGTAGGACATAGACACACAAGTGAAATCGAGCAGGAAACAGGTCTGCTGGCAGGTTCGGCAAAACCGCTGACAATAAGTTTCACACCACATCTCGCACCATTCAAAAGAGGTATGCTCGCGACTATTTATGCCCGGCTGCAAGACAACACTACCGTAGAACAGATAGAACAAGCTTATACAGATGCTTATGCAAAAGAGAAATTTATCAGGATGTTGCCGACCGGACAGATGCCGGAAACCCGAAATGTCGCTTATACGAATTTTGCCGATATCGCCTGGGCAGTTGATCAACGTACCGGCCTTGTAAAAATCATGTCAGCGATAGATAATCTTGGCAAAGGAGCCTCCGGCCAGGCGCTGCAGTCAATAAACATTATGTTAGGCCTGCCGGAAGAAACCGGATTGCTCGCTGCAGGTGGAGCTATTTAAACAGATGCCGCGAATATAACATTAATTAATGGTGCATTTGCTTACTTTGTAATTTAAAAGACGTATAAGTCATGGAGGATAAATCAATGGTTGATATGAACGCGGTAATCGCCAAAGCAGAAATTCTGATCGAGGCATTACCCTATATTCAGAGTCTGGCTGGAAAGACAGTCGTAATCAAATACGGCGGAAACGCCATGATCAACGACACCCTGAAAAATCATGTAATGCAGGACATTACACTGCTTAAGTATATAGGCATCAATCCTGTAATTGTCCATGGCGGCGGCCCTGATATAAGCGCAATGCTTGAACGACTCGCGATACCTTCAGAGTTCAGACGCGGACTTAGAGTAACTGATGCCGAAACCATGTCTGTAGCGCAAATGGTACTGGTCGGCAAAACAAACAAAGAAATAGTTTCCGGCCTTAACCGCCATGGTGCAAAAGCCATCGGAATCTGCGGTATCGATGGACGCTTGATTGAGTGTGAGCGCATTACACAGGACGAAGAAGGCGAACCACTTGACATCGGCTATGTAGGTCATATTATAAAAATCAATACAAAAGTACTCGAAATGCTTGCCAATGACGAGTATATTCCTGTAGTTGCCCCTGTCGGCATCGGCCCCGAAGGCGAGAGCTATAATATCAACGCTGATACTGTAGCAAGCGAAATAGCCGCGGCGCTCAAGGCAGAGAAATTAATGATGCTGACTGATGTCGAAGGTGTCAGAATCACCAATGAAAAAGGTGAGGAAGCAGTTGTTTCGGTTCTAAACAAACAAGAGATAAATGAACTGATTGAAGCTGGTCAGATCAGCGGCGGCATGATTCCAAAAGTCACAGGTTGTCTTGATACAGTGAGGCGCGGTGTCGGGCGGGCACATATCATTGACGGACGCATACCGCATTGCCTGCTACTGGAGATATTTACCAACAAAGGCATCGGCACCATGATCACTGAAGAGCGAAAACCTTATTATGCGGGAGAAAAAATCTGAAGCAGCATCATGCCAAGGCATCATAGATGAATGTTAGGAGAAAATGACAATGGTTGAATATGATAAGAGACTAAGTCAGGCAATAGAACTTGACGAGAGATATTATCTAAATACTTTTGGCAGACGCGTACCTTTCTGTCCTGACCACGGAGATGGCATCTGGCTCTATGGCACTGACGGTAAGCGTTACATGGATATGATCGGTGGTATCGCGGTAAACGTAGTCGGTCATGCCAGACCTGAACTAACACAGGCAATCTGCCGCCAGGCAGGTAATGTGATTCATTGTTCAAACTACTATTATAACGAACCACAGTCACAACTGGCTGAGAAGCTATCACAGAGTTTCGGCGGCGGCAGAGTTTTTATCTGCAACAGTGGAGCCGAAGCAAACGAGGGCGCCATTAAGCTGGCACGTGGCTATTTCCACAAACAGAGTAAGCCACGCACAAAAATAGTCAGCGCTCTGATGTCTTTTCATGGTCGCACACTGGCCGCTGCAACAGTCACAGGCCAGCCCAAATACAGTCAACCATTCGCGCCACTGCCGGAAGGCTTCGTACATATACCTTATAACGATTGTGATGCGCTGAGGCAGGCTGTTACTGACGATACATGTGCCGTCATGCTTGAACTTATTCAAGGCGAGAGCGGTGTACGTCCTGCCACGGCGGAGTTTGCCAAACTTGCTGCAGAGCTGTGCGAGCGTACCGGAGCCCGTTTGATAATTGATGAAATTCAAACCGGAATGGGCAGAACAGGACATTTTTATGCCTATGAAGGTTATGGTATTAAACCGGACATAGTTACACTGGCAAAAGGTCTGGCCGGCGGCGTACCTGTTGGTGCTTTGATCGCAAACGAGGAAACGGCAAAAGGCTTCGCCCCTGGTGACCACGGCAGTACTTTTGGCGGTAATCCTCTGGCCTGCGCTGCTTCACTTGCGGTTTTGTCCGTCTATGAAAACGAAAGTCTGGTACGCAAGGCGGGACAACTCGGACGATACACAAACGAAAAATTGCGCCATCTGGCAGATAAAACAGGGAAAATCAATGAAGTTCGTGGCCAAGGTCTTATGATTGGGATTGAGCTCAAATCTGACAAGGCAGTAGATATCAAGCATAAAATGTTTGACATGGGCTTCCTTGTTGGCTCGGTTGGCGCTAATATAATCAGACTGCTGCCACCGTTGATCATTGAACAGGAACAGATTGACTTGTTTATGGAAAAATTTGAACAGGCTGTTGCGGAGGTATTATGATGAAACATTTTATTGATATCAACGATTGCACTTATGAAGAATTTATGGATCTGCTCGATCTTGCTGACAAACTAAAGGCGCAAAATAAAAAGGGAATCAGCCATCATGTGCTTGCCGGCAAAACTCTGGGCATGATATTTGCCAAATCTTCTACCAGAACTCGTGTTTCTTTTGAAACAGGCATGTATCAGCTCGGTGGTCATGCTCTTTTCCTGAGCAGTCAAGATATACAGCTCGGGCGTGGAGAAACCATCGCGGATACTGCCAGAGTAATGTCCCGTTATCTTGATGGCATCATGATCAGAACCTTCGACCATCAGGATGTCGTTGATCTTGCGGAGTATGGCAGCATACCCATTATCAATGGTTTGACTGATCTGATGCATCCATGTCAAGTATTAACTGATCTGATGACAGTGCGCGAATACAAAGGCAAGCTTAAGGGACTCAAAATGGCATATCTTGGAGATGGCAATAATATGGCTAACTCATTGTTGCAAGGAGCTTCGCTCTGCGGAATGAATATCGCGGTAGCAACTCCAGCAGAATATGGCTGTGACCTTAATTGTATTGAACAGGCCAGAAGTAATGCAGCCGTGCATGGCAGCGAAGTTCTTATCACTACTGATGCTCGGGAAGCTGTTAAGGATGCAGATGTTATTTATACAGATACCTGGGTCAGCATGGGACAGGAAGCTGAAAAAGCGGAAAGGATCAAAATCTTCAAGGATTATCAAGTCAACAGTGAATTGATGAAACTTGCAGACAATCAGGCCATTTTTATGCATTGTCTGCCAGCCTACAGAGGACTTGAGGTTACAGAAGAAGTTCTCGAAGGATCTCAATCTGTTGTCTTCGACGAAGCGGAAAACAGACTTCACGCGCAAAAAGCAGTTTTAGTTAGACTACTTGCACCACAAGCGCAAATCTGATCAGGAATAACGCTTAGCACATATGGTAATCGTATATGATAAACGCTGATTTATTAATCAGACAGGCAAATATCAAAGACGCAGAACAAGTCATGGCTCTTATCAGAAGAGCCATGACTGTTTATGCGCATAATTCTAAAATAGAATCCTCACTTGAATCTTTAACAGAGACGATCCATGATATAAAGCAGGGAATAATTGATAATTATGTGCTTGTCGCCGAAAACCGCGATGGTGATCTCGCAGGCACAGTGAAGCTGCTTTTACCGGTGTCAATGGATGATTTGCCTGATGTGGCACAAGAGCAAATAACGGATATTGCTGATTGTAACAAACGCCAGTCAGCTGCCTATGCGGCCTGGTTTACAAGATTTGCCGTAATACCAGAACTTCACGCATCAGGAGTCGGCAAGCTGATATATCAGGCAGCGGAAGACTATTTGGTTTCTCAAGGTATAAGCATTATCATGCTGCATACAGCAAATACAAACAGAAGATTGGTAAATTTTTATCAAGCTCGAGGATTTATACTCGCTGAAACTGACAATTCCCGTGGTTATGAACGCGGTTTGTATATTAAGCACCTGTGAAACTACGGCAGTTCAAAACCGTCATCAAATATATCAAACTCCTCTTCAAAAGGCAGTTCATTTTCAAAAGGATAATTGTTCTCCGGGTAGCCATATTCGAAATGTGAATAATCAGCACGGCCCATAATCATAAAAAACAATATGCCAAGGATAATCAACAGCATTTGAATTGCTGCCAGAACAATGCCAACTATGTTAATTATTTTTGCTATTTTTAATTTTTCTCGAGCTGCGGCAGGTTGTTCATTTGAAGCAATCAACGCGAATATCAGTGCTACAAGGCCAAGAATGAATCCAACTCCAAAAGCGCAACAAAGCATATTAATAATGGCCAGAACAACCATAGACGCTATAGGCGGTTTCGGTTCATACGAAGGCATAGCATTATAAGGCTGCGCAGACGCGCCTGATTGTTTTGTGGTTTCTCTATTAGGATCAAAATCTTCACGCCGATAATAATCTGACATATAAATGCCTCCTGAAATTGCAGCAACAATATAGCTCTATTCCTTAGATTAGCAGAGGCTTCAGGATTACGCAATAATTTGTCATAGTATTATGGTGCCAGCCAGCTCAGAGGCCAAACTGGAATATTACGCAAGATAAGGAAGACAAGAGCACTTGCAAGCACAGCGACAATCAACCAGCGCCAATCACGAATAGCCGGCAGAACGGGACGGCGCAGCAGCCGTCTCAACCAGTACGCCAGCAAAGTATATACTACAAGCCAAACCCAAACCATCATGAACAAATTGAAGCTCAAAGCTTCAAATACACGGCCATGAAGCAAAGCATGAAATGCTCTTGTAGTCCCACAGCCGGTACAGTAGATACCTGTCATCTGATAAAAAGCACACGGTATCAAGCCTTCCGTTCCAGGATCACGAAAGAAGAGTATAGACGCGGCCGCTATCAGAGCCGCAGGAATTCCCCAGACAATCAACAGTCTGGGGAATGGATCATTCTCATACGGATCAGGTTTACGGCTCATTTATGAAGCAGCGGACTTAACCGCTTATAAAGCATAGCAACGATTGCCGATATTACTATCCCTTTAAAAATGTTGAAAGGTACAAATACGAATGTTATCAGACTGTTCAGATCATTAACAAGCTTATTACCGGCCATGTGGCTCATGTCAATAATAACGTCGAGCGGCCAACCTTGCACATTAACATAAAACGGTATAAGGAAGAAATAGTTCAAGAAACTGGCTACCAGTGTCATAACCAAAGTTCCAAGACCCATAGCGATAAAAGCGCCTTTGCGGCTCTTATGTGTCCGATAGTAGAGTCCTGCCGTCAAAACAAAGGACGAACCGACAAGAAAATTAGCAAGCTCGCCTACTCCACCTGTACCGGTTGAGGGAACATGAGCAAGATTTTTCATTAACTCAACCAGAACGGCAGTCCATGGGCCAAGAGAAAAAGCTGCCAGCAAAACTGCTATCTCACTGAAATCAAACTTGAGAAAAGCCGGCATCAGTGGAAGAGTCATCTCAAGAAACATCAGCAGTATGGCAACCGCTGTCAAAATGCCGGTTTTGGCAACCCAGCCGGCTGCGCTGTGGCTGGCAGAACGGGCATTAACACTCCGTGATTTCAAATTGTTCATAATTTTACCTTCTTTCTTCTTCCGGCAGCAGTACGAACCAATTAAATTTAGAGTAAAAAAGCCCCCATGTAAAACACGGGGGCATCAGCAGACCTCAATCGGTTTACTGTTTCCTCTCATCCAGACTATACTGTCGGCCAAGGAATCTCACCTTGTCAGCCTCTTGCGAGGTTCGCGGGCTTACTTCACAAACTGTTTAAACGCCTGTAAGCTTACCGCCGGTAGGGAATCACACCCTGCCCCGGAAACAATTATTATTACGCTGGAATTATATACCAGCGTAATAATAATTGCAAGTACTGCGTCTGCAGATAATAGTCAAATAAGGTAATTTCTTATATCCTCCAGCCTGCCATCACGTATATATACCCGTGGAACTCTCTTACCGATGATACAGGTAACTTCGTAATTAATT
>JAQVJP010000093.1:7495-9599 GCA_028695145.1 Eubacteriales bacterium | reverse complement strand
CTATATCACTATTCTTATATTCTCTGATCACTACTTCACTCATCAACTGCTCCTCCGGAATAATAGCACTATATCTATTATTATACTTGATGGACAAAGTCATTTCGATGTTAAGTAGCATTGTCTTTCTATATAAAGAAGCCGGCCTTGAACTCACCACAAGCTCAAGGCCGGCTTCTTATAATCATCAAAGATATTACTATGATGTGTAATTAGATAGCACAAGCGGCAAGGAATCCTTCTTCTGTTGCATCCGTTATTCTTCGAGGCTGCTTGGCATCACCAATTACATAAACGCTATCAAAATTACTCTTGAGTGAGTCAACAATGTCATTGTTTGATTTGTATCCACTGGCGATGACAACATTATCAACATTTACTAATTTACCATCTTCAAGTATCAGTCCCTCAGCTGTTATCTCAATAACTTTGGCATTAACCATTTGTTCTACTTGCTTATCATTGAGATAATCAAACAGATGACCTTGATATGTAGCACCTATTTCTTTGGCTATGGCATCAAGCATTTCAACAATATAAACATCCTTACCTTGATTTGCAAGGAATTTTGCTGTCTCAGTCCCTACAAGTCCCCCTCCAAGAACCGCAACTTTCTTACCCGTTTCGCAATCACCTCGCAAAACATCTTCAGCCAGCAAAACAATATTATTATCTATTCCTGAAATAGGAGGTTTACTCTGTATGGAACCAGTAGCTACAATAACAGCATCTGCATCGAATTCTTCGAGGTCATCGGCTGATTTGATTTCTTTCTGAGTAAATTTTATACCAAGTTTAACGAACTGGTTGTAAAGATAGTCACGGAAAAAAAGAAAGGTGTCTTTTTCCGGGGGCGCTGATAAAATTTCTAACTTGCCTCCAACCTTGTCATTCTTATCCACAACAGTCACATCATGACCTCTCAAGACAGCAACACGAGCAGACTCAAGTCCAGCGGGACCGGCACCGATAACAACTACTTTTTTAATTTCTTCTGTTCTCTCAATTTTACGCTCTTCGTGACCTCCACGCGGATTAACGAGGCAGGCAACCCCCTGACCGATAAAAACTTTATCAATACAACCTTGATTACATGCAACACAATAGCGAACATCGTTATATCTCTTGTCGCGCAACTTAATCACAAGCTCTTCATCTGCGATAAGACCTCTGCCAATAGCAACCATATCAGCATCATCTTTTTCGATAATTTCTTCGATTAGATTAGCACTATTCAAACGTCCGGCAACAATTACCGGAATTTCAATTTCCTTTTTCATTTCACGAGAGAAAGGAACCAAAAAACCTTGTTCAACAAACATAGGCTGTATAGTGTACTCAACTGCATCATAACACCCGGCAGTTAAACTTATGGCATTTACGCCCATTTTTTCCACTTCTTTGCAGATGATTTTAACTTCATCGAACTTCAAGCCATCTTCAACGTACTCATCAGCACTTATTCTTATAGTAACTGGAACTTTGTCTTCACAAACGTCAAGTATTTCTTTAAGAACTCTAACAGGGAATTTCATGCGATTCTGCAGACTGCCACCGTATTCATCTAAACGCTTATTAGTATGAGGCGAAAGAAAGCTGTGAAGCAAATATCCATGAGCAAAATGAACTTCAATAAGATCAAAGCCTGCAGCAATACACCTCTCCGTACCCTCTCTAAATTTAACTACCATATCGTCAATATCATCTATGGTCATGGCTCGAGGATCATTCCCAAGAATCTGACATGGGATTGCACTGGGCGCAACTGGCTGAATACCAGTAACAGCCGCGGTAGCCTGACGACCAGCATGATAAACCTGAGCACCAATTTTACCGCCTGCGTTATGCACTGCATCAGTTAATCGTTTGAGACCTGGTACAAATTTATCGTCGTAAACGGTTAATTGTGTTGGCAAACCTCTGCCCTCTGGCGTTACCGCAACCGAACCCGTAATAATGATAGAAACTTCATTTTTAGCACGTTCGACAAAAAAATCGATTAATTTTTGACTGACTTCACCACCAAACTCCGCCAATCCATTTTCCATCGGAGCCATCATAAAACGATTTTTAAGCTCAAGATCACCAATTTTTACTGGACTAA
>JAQVJP010000093.1:1381-7395 GCA_028695145.1 Eubacteriales bacterium | reverse complement strand
TCGGAATATTTTCCCGGGCACTTACCGACAATATGCAATAATTTTACCAACAAGCTTCATTCGCAAGCGAATATTTATTATATATCGTTGATTCGTGCACGAATCCTACTGATTAATTCTACCAAAGCACTTTTGCCAGGTCAATCGCTTTATGAGTTTTTTCCACATAGGCCAGAACAATTCGCCTTATTCTCACTCATCTTTGCTTAGAAATTTATCCGATGAACATTCGAGATACTTATCAAAATTGGCCATATCCGCATCTCCAACCATGTGACATATTTTCCCAAGAACTTCTAAAAATTTATCAACTTCTTTTTTATCGCAGTCGTTGAATAATCCCATAAAATTAAAGGCTTTGTTACTATTGACACTACGATCAAGAATATCTTTACCAGTGGCTGTAATATAAATCTTTTTGATACGAGGATTATTATCACTCTTTTCCTTTTTTATGTACCCTTTTTTCTCAAGTCTACCTATAAGAGCACATGTTGTAGATTTATTCCACATTGCTACATTGCCCAGTTCATCCAGTGTCAAACCATCCTCTATATGTAAAATCCAAAGAGCGTGTTGCTGCGCATGGGTAAGACCCACTTCAGAAGCAACATCCTCCCAATCTTTTTCTAAATTCATATACGTGGCTCTGATCAAATTGAGGAACCTGTTGAAATAGTAGTCTCTAATATTTAAATCCATATCTAACACCTTTTCCAATCATATTATCAATGCTAATAAACATGATTATATCATTCCTGCAAAAGAAGCTGTTAAGGAGTATAACCTCTCAGTTAATCTTTCTGAGGGGTTTTGCAATTGCTATTTAAAGCTATATCAACTACCACGCATGATATAATTATGATATGCTTTATGTGCTTAACGGAAATTAGATATTGCAGATAATTTTGCTGAAGAATCCGATTCACGCTATTCAAACGAAGAAGTATTCAATGGAATTAGGGAGGCCTTGGGTGGAAAAAAAGCAATACAGGCTTAGTTATTTGCCCCTATTCTATGACGATTTGTTAAGTGCGGCGAATTATATAGCTTACACTCTGATGAATAAAAAAGCAGCATTGAATCTTGTCAATTCAAGCAAAAAAACCGCTATCCGAAAATCATCGGACAGCGGTTTTATTGTTTGTAGAACAAAAATTAAACTGAAATGTTTAACGATTATGCTCTGTCAGAAGCCAGTTTTTTGTTTACCAGAACTGCTGCTGCGCCAGCTACTACGAGAAGTGCCAGACCATAAACAACGATCATATAATCGAAGCCTGTCTGCTTAACCGCACCAGCTGTGCTCTCTGTAAACACTGTTGCGCCTGTAGCGTCTTTGATGTTTACTGTGTTGTCATCATAAGTAACACTCAGCTCAAGAACCTGAGCAGCGTCTTTTACTTTTGCCAGAATGGCACTCTTCTCAGCACCAGTCAGCGCCGAAAACTTAGCTTCACCATCTGTAAGTGCCGCCGCATCATTGATGTAGCCAACAATTTCAGCCGCCTCAGCATCTGTTACTTCGTTGGCTGCCAGATATGAACGTGCCGTTTCAATGTAAGCGGCTGGAACATTAGCGTCTTCGAGTGCTGCGATTATATCAGCTTCAGCAACTGCAGAAACAGCTGCGGACAATGACATAACTACAACCATAATCATTACTGCAATTGATAATACTTTTTTCATAGTTAATTTCCTCCCTACTAATCGTCGATATTATTTATTATTATACCCACAGATGTGAATCAGTTTCAACCTTTTTCCGGTGTTTATGTCGAAATTAGCAACTATTTAACAATTATCATGACAAATAATGATTATATTGATTTCCGTTTTCGACTTTCAACACTATTTCACCCTGCGTTTTGTTTCTCGGCACGAATTGACGACCGCCTTCTTCTCAGATTTTTTTGCGAGAAGAAGCTCATTGCCAGCAGTACGGTCGCCACCAGCAGCACACCAATACCGCAATACATGATGAAGCTGTTGATATAAGTCAGCCACTCGTCGATCGCGAATTTCAGATACGGTGTATCTATAGCCAGCCTGCGCGGCAGCGCGTAAATCTCCGTGACCAGAGCAGGTACCGCCAATAGCGCACTCGATAGCCAGAGTGATGTCAGAATAAAAAACACGCTACGCCGCCATTCTTTTCGGTGCAGCAACGCGAGCAGCGCTGCCATTAACAACATTCCGAAAAAAGCTGGCAAAAGCAGTCTTCTCACGTTATACAGCGCTCTGTGTGCTGATTTGAATACTGACATATCTTTTACCAGATCAAAATTAACAATGTTTATATGACGTTTGGCGATACCAGCCGAATCCAGCGCGACTTCCTCAAGCAGCTGATATTGTTCCTCTGTAGGTTCATACCCTTCAGCCGCGGCATGTTCTTCGATAAACTCCATCAGTGGTACAGAAAAATTCTCTACCGGATAATCTGCTTCTACTGATGAGAGATTGTAGTTTAAAAACTTCACGGTATTCATCACGTGATAATGAAGTCCATTACGTACCAGCTGATCATCAACACCAGCCTGCAAAACTTCAAGCGGTATCGCGGAGAAATTACTTTTGGTAATAAGATCATTATTAATCGTGCCCATCAATAGTTCTCGATAATCTGCGGAATCAACTACACGATTATAAAATCGCTCAGAGAACATTGTGTTTTTAAGTAGAAAAGCCGCGACAGTCAAGTAGAAGCTAACGATCAGCAAGAAACTTAATAGCAGAGATATTATTGTTTTAAGTGTCTTATTCAATTATTCCGCCTCGCTTCCTGCAATGTCATCGTGCTGATACAATTCACTACTGATCAAGTCGGCTACAACAACAAAACGCTGCGGAGCGTTGCCGATATAACCAAAAGGATAGCAGGTATACATAGTCAGCTGTTCCTCATCCGTTTCACCAGCGATACTATGATCATTCCCATCAATCAGAAACATATCCGTGATCTTATATTGAAATCTGCCGTAAGTAGTCGCGAACTCAACCTCATCTCCCATCTCCAGATATTCAAAATTACGGAAATGGTTGGTACGGTGAGCAGCAAGCAGTATATTACCGTCCTGTCCAGGCAGCAAAGAACCTGGATAATGTCCGGCACCCAATCTGAATTCAGATTCACGATCACCTTGCATTACAGAAACATCTATCTCCACGCTCGGGATACGAAGCACACCAATCTGTTCACCAATATAGTAAAAAGGTACACGAAGGCGTTCGCCTTCAACCTCCGGCGTCGGCACAGCTTCAATCTCGCCTTCGGTCGGTTTGGTCGCGTCTGTATTGATAACGTCATCCCAATCATCACCATGAGCTGCATATACTGGCTGAGCATCACGCTTAGTCAAAAAAATCGCCAGCAAAGACTCCTGCTCAATATACTGCAGGATACCTACACTGATCAACGCCACACTTAATATGTATATACCGAAGGGAATCGAGCCAATCGCGAAGCGCTTGATCTTCTTCTTACGCATCTCGGCTGGAGACAACCTGCGGCTTTTTCCGGAATCAGACATGTTCATAACCTCCCCTTGAGGAATTCGCTACATATTCTATCACAGTCCATATCAGATATCGACTTAAACCGCCGTGAACTTTAGCCACCATTTCGATATTTAACGGGAGACATGCCCATCAGCTTCTTAAAAACCCGGCAAAAGTATGTCACGTCGTTATATCCTGTTCTCTCGGCAATTTCAGAAATACGCAGATTGCTGTTCGCAAGCAGGAGTTTAGCTTCCTTAATTCGTACATTGTGCAGGTACTCGGTCAAGCTGAAACCAGTAGTTCTGCTGAAGAGCTTACAGAGATAATAGCGGGATAGATTGAATTTTTTGGCAATGAGACTAAGTGTTAAATCCTGATCATAATTCTCGTTAATATATTCAGTTATCTCAAGGATATGGCGGCTGACCTGGTTGCTGTTCGCAGCAGAACAAGTCAGTGATTTTGCTTGTGAAACGTAGGTCACGGCGTCCTGCCTAAAAAAACGCTCCTGTGACAGTTTCTTGATTTCAAACAGCAAATCTAATGTCAAAGAGAAGAGCCTTAGTCTTGCTTCATGATCTTGTCTCAGACCAAGCTCCTCATCGTGCATTTTTTTAAGTATCATCTCGATCTCAGCAGATGCTTTTTTAATCACAAAAATGTCACTGTCAAAAGCTTCGAAAAGCGCTGATGTATTAAACTGCTCGAGGTTTTTCTTCATGAATTGTCGATCTATATTTATAAGGTATCGTTCATATTCTCTGATACCAGCAGCAAAAGTCTTATGCAGCAGGTTTTCTCTAATTATTATTAAGTCACCCGGCATCACCAGATATGTATTATTCTTAATGAAATAATAGCGCTGTCCTTCACGCAGATAATAGATCTCCAGGAAATCGTGGAAATGATTATGCAGCATCTGACCGGAGCTGCTGGTAAATTCAAACTCTATTCCATTCATACGATTCATCCTCTAAGATTATATCAATGACATACCGAAAATACTTCGTCCTCTTAGATTGTTCACAATATCCCGGTAATGGTTCGTCTATATTTGAGTTTATCATTAATATTTAAATAGGACAACATTGTACAAATCATTGATGCTTTTGCCAATATTATCTCTTGGTATGAAACGATATTGCAGTAAACTCATATCAGAACATATCAGGCCACAAGGCAATTTGATATTTGAAACAGGCAGATCCAAAAACAAACGGCAGGCAGGTCGAAGAGCTTGCGAAGAATACGGAGGGATTTACTATGACACTTACAAAATACGCAATAGTTGGCACCGGCGGTAGAGCCAGGATGTACTATGACGCGTTACTCAGTACTTACAAAGACACCTCAAAACTGGTCGCGCTCTGCGATTCAAATCAGACCAGGATGGATTTCACAAATGGAGTAATTATTGAGGATTATAAATCCGAAGCTCTGCCAACCTATCGCGATTATCAATTCAAAGAGATGATCGCACAGGAGAAGCCTGACGTAGTAATTGTAACTTCAATTGACAGAACACATCATCGTTATATCTGTCAGGCGATGGAGCTTGGCTGTGATGTTATTAGCGAAAAGCCAATGACTACAGACGCGAAAAAATGTCAGCAGATTATTGATACTATAGACAAAACAGGACGCAAGCTACGCGTGACTTTTAACTATAGATACTCACCACAGAACACAAAAATCCGTGAGCTTGTTATGAAAGAAACTATCGGCCAGGTAACTTCTGTTCATTTTGAATGGCTGCTAAACATCAAACACGGAGCGGATTATTTCCGACGCTGGCATAGAGACAAGCGTAACAGTGGCGGACTGCTCGTACACAAATCAACACACCATTTCGATTTAGTAAACTTCTGGCTCGGCACATCGCCCGAAACAGTTTTCGCACTTGGCGATTTAAGATTCTACGGACGAGAAAATGCTGAAGAACGCGGCGTCACAGACTTTTACCATCGTTCATATGGATCAGAAGCTGCCAAACAAGATCCTTTTGCCCTGCATATGGATGAGAGCAAATACATGCGCGGGCTATATCTTAACGCAGAAAAAGACGACGGTTACATCCGCGATCAGAGTGTTTTTGGCGATGGTATAAATATTGAAGATACTATGAGTGTCTTGGTCAGATACAAAAACCAAGCACTCCTCACCTACTCACTCAACGCCTACATGCCCTGGGAAGGCTACCGCGTCTGCTTCAACGGGACACAAGGCCGCATAGAGTACGAGGTGCGTGAAGCATCTTATGTAAACGCCGGCGGAGATTTCGGCGAAGAAGGTGCAGTCCGTTTCAAATCGATAAAAGTCTATCCTATGTTCGGCAAGCCTTATGACGTGGAAATCGAAACAGGAGAAGGCGCTCACGGCGGCGGCGATCGCGTCATGCTCGAAGACATTTTCGGCAAACCACCGGTTGATCCGTTTAACCGTGCCGCCGACTACCGTGACGGAGCCAAATCAATCCTCACCGGCATCGCTGCCAATAAATCCATCGCTAC
>JAQVJP010000093.1:0-1281 GCA_028695145.1 Eubacteriales bacterium | reverse complement strand
ATCGCTTCAGATACTACCGGCATCGAAGAGCCTTCTGACACATCCGATTCTATACATGAGTCTTCTGATATTACAACGACTACCGAACCAAAGCCTACTCCCAGGCCTACACCCGAGCTGACTCTGCTGCCTCCGGTCGAAGAAAAACCACCGAACACCAGCTATGAGCCTGCTTCTGCCGGTCAAACCAGAGCGCCTGGCACAATAACACAAGCTGAGTATTCAGTCACGATTATATCAGAAGATCTTGAGAGCCCCTGGGCTGTAACATCACTCCCCGACAATAGAATTGTAATCACGGAAAAAGCCGGCTTCTTGCGCATTTTATCTACCGACGGAATTCTAAGCGAACCAATCGGCGGATTCCCTGCAGTAGACAACAGGAGTCAGGGTGGCCTGCTTGATGTCGCTCCTGCCCCGGATTTTCTTACAAGCAAACTGCTATACTTCACTCTGGCAGAAGCAACAGACCGGGGATCCTTAACAGCTGTCGGACGTGGGCGGCTGTCCAACGACGAATCCGTGATCGAAAATTTTGAGATCATCTGGCGTGCGATTCCTTATTTTGACAACAGCATGCACTTCGGCAGCAGGCTCGTCTTTGACAAAGACGGGTATTTGTTTGTAACTACCGGTGAGAGATCAGATCTCCAGACCAGACCAAACGCGCAGCTGCTGGAGAACGGCCATGGCAAGGTCGTACGCTTAACAAAAGAAGGAAAACCAGCGCCGAACAATCCTTTTGCCGGTGTCGATGGAGCATTACCTGAAATATACACATATGGTCATCGAAACGTACAAGGGCTTGCAATTGACCCAATAACCGGCCAAGTATGGATCAGCGAAATGGGGCCACGTGGCGGCGACGAACTGAACTTAATCGAAGCAGGCAAAAATTACGGCTGGCCGGTAATCAGCTATGGAATTGAATACTCCGGCGACCCGATTCCGGGAGCATTGACCGCACACGAGGGGATGGAACAACCGGTATATTACTGGGATCCATCACTTGCGCCCAGCGGCATGACGTTTTACACATCTGATAAGATAGCCGAATGGCAAGGAAACCTATTTATCGGCGGACTCGTCAGCCAGCACATCGCCAGACTCATATTGGAAAACGGACGCGTAATCGCAGAAGAACGACTGTTAGCAAACGAAGGCCAACGATTCCGTGACATCGGCGAAAGCTCGGACGGCTCGCTCTACGCAGTAACTGATGGCGGACGGCTCTATAAAATAGGTTGATATCGATATTGCTGAGCGACACACTTGGTTGCG
>JAQVJP010000092.1:1858-9735 GCA_028695145.1 Eubacteriales bacterium | reverse complement strand
TCAGCGGTGGACCCGGCAGTCTGATGCTGTCGACACCTTCATAATCAAGAATATTACCACCGTTTGAAGCGACAATGCCGATGCCTTTTGCACAGTCCATGGGACTGCCGCCGCCTATGGCGATGATAACATCGCAACCTTGCGTAATGAACAGCTCGGCTCCGAGCATGGTTTCGTAATCGCGGGGATTGGAGGTTATTTCGCTGAAAATATAATGGTCATCACAGTAGCTGATGATATGGTCAAGTATTTCGGTAAACCAGGGCAGTTCGAGTAAATTGCTATCTGTGACTATCATGGGTTTTCGTGCTGTGAAATGCTGCAGATAACGGCATATCAGGAGCCTGGCATCTTCACCGAAAATAATCTCAGGCGCGACAAATTTGCGCAGCTCATGAATCTGTGTTTTGTTGTCAAAGGCAGGGGTTAGTCCGTTTTTTGCCGTGATATCCATACTCTTAGATACCCCCTCTGATCTCATGGAAAATTAATTAAATATATAAATATACTTACAATCATTGTAGCTTATCGGATGCCATCCTGTTAAGTGATATAATGACCATTATTGGAGCAAGTTTGCGGCGAAGTGCTCAAATTTTCTTCTCAGAGATTAAGTTTTTACGCAATATGTACGATAAACATTATAACGGTTGGTCTGTGGCAGACCGCAGTCCGGCAATTATGGGAGGTAGCTTATGTCTGAAGAATTTATCAATGATGGCCCCGTGCTTGAGGGTGAGATTACGAAGAGACCGCTGCAGTTTTTCTGGCTGGTCGACTGTTCCGGGTCGATGCGCGGTAAGAAGATAGCAACACTGAATCAGGCGATCAGGGAGGCTGTTCCTGAGATTCTCAGGGCACTTGAAGCACATCCCGAAGTACAGGTTATGATGCGGGCGATAGCTTTTTCCAGTTCCGCTTCCTGGCATGTGGGTCCTGAAGCTGTTAAGCTTGAGGATTTTACCTGGCCGCCGCTTCATGCTGATGGCTATACAGCTACCGCCTCAGCGATCGAGCTGCTGCTTGAGGAGCTGGATATTGATAAGATGAACAGACGCGGCTTCCCGCCGGTTTGTGTGCTGCTGTCAGATGGTTACTGTACGGAGCCTGAAGAGCAATATGAACGGGCGATTCGCAAGCTTGATCATGCTCCTTGGGGGAAGAAGGCCGTGCGTCTGGTTATCGCTATAGGTGATGGCAGCGAATATGATGAGCAAGCGCTTCTGAGATTTACTAATCATCCCGAGGTTGGTGTTCTTAAGGCTAATACCCCCGGCAAACTGGTCGAGTATATTAAATGGGCGAGTGTAACGGCTTCTGTTAGTTCGTCGCAGTCCAAGACCTTCTATAATGACGATGAGGTTGAGGGTGGAGAAGGCGAGGGCGCCCGCAATGTAATTCTGGCAAGCGCTCCTCAGAGTATTCAGATCGAAGACGCCAACGAGGTGTTCTGAGATGTCAGATAGAACCGGTCCCGCTTCTGCTTCTGTGAGGCTGCCGGCGCATACATGGTTTGATGTTCGTCGTGGTTCTTCCCATGTACGAACAGGGCTTCCTTGTCAGGACGCGGCCGCTGTTTGGCGCGGTCGTTTACCGCAAGGGCAGGTGACTATTCTGGTGGTCGCTGACGGTCACGGAGACAGCAAATATGATTTGAGTGAACATGGCGCGAGATTGGCTGTGCAGACCGCGCTTCATTGTCTGCGCTCCTTCTGCAGGCGGTTTAACACATCGTCTTCGTTGCTGTATGATGCCATTCGTCACGATTTCGCGCATCGCCTGACACGGCAATGGCGTCAGGCTGTTCTGCGGCATTATTCCGAGAATTTCCCACAGGATGTTGAGCTGCTTAACAGGCCTTCAATCAATCTGTACCGACGTTATGGAACAACATTATTGTTCTCTCTGGCCTTCGATGACTGTCTGATTGGCGGTCAGATTGGTGATGGGGATATGACTGTGACGCATACCGGCGGGGATGTAGGCCGACCGATACCGGCGGCTGAGAGACTTATCGCCAATGAGACCCATTCGCTGATTTCAGCTGATTCTATTAGATTATGGCGTTTCTGTCGTTGGACTTTGCACGAGCCTTGTCTGATTTGTTTGAGCACTGATGGTTTATCAAATGGCATGGCCAGTGATGAGAGCTTCGGTGATTTTTTGCGCAGTCTTGTACGAAATATTGAGCAGTATTCTTTTGCCGAGACGGTGAAGGTTGTTCCGGGTTTTCTTGATCGAGTTTCGGCCGGCGGCAGTGGCGATGATGTTTCACTTGCGCTGTTCTGGCAGGCCGATCCGCGCCGGAAAAAGAAGAAGTGACAGGTTGTTTGACTTGAATTTGTAAAAACATAAGGGGTAGAGGATGTTACTTATTGGTGATACGGTGCAGGGGCTGCTTGGCAGCCGGCATTACAGAATAATAGATCGTCTCGGTGAAGGCGGACAGGGTGCTGTTTTTCTGGCGGATGACGGACGCGGTGAGGTTGCCGTTAAATGGTATCATCGTCAGAACGCGGTGGAACAGCAGCGTGAGATGATTGCCAGACTTATCAGGATGGGGCCTCCGGGTGGTGAGGCCGGCAGAAGATTTGTCTGGCCGCTTGATGTGGTTACGAAGAAGGGAGATTTGTCCTTCGGTTATGTGATGCCGGCAGTTAATCTTAAATCTTATGCTGAGCTTGGGCAGGTCTGGGCAAGACTTCGGCCGACTCCTGGTATGCGTCAGCGCTGCCGCATATCCTGGCAGCTGGCACAGGCTTACAGACAGCTGCATCTGGCAGGTTATTGCTATCGTGATATTTCTATGGGTAATTTCCTGTTTGATCCTAAGTCCGGTGAAGTACTCATTATTGATAATGACAATATCGGTATAAATCAGCAGTCGGGTTCGCGAATTCTCGGCACAATGGAGTTTATGGCTCCGGAAGTCATCACCGGGCGTCAGGTTCCTTCTACATCTACTGATTTATATTCGCTGGCTGTTTTGCTTTTTTATTTCTGGATCTGGCATCATCCTATGCACGGGATGCTTGAGTACAATGTGAGGGTGTGGGATATTCCGGCCAAGAAGAGAATCTATGGTGAGATGCCGGTCTTCATTTTTGATCCGCGTGATGGCAGTAACAGATTACCGGCGGATCCTGAATATCAGACACCTCTGCGTTTTTGGGATGCCTGTCCCAAATCAATAAGAGACCTGTTTATCAGGTCTTTTACCGATGGCATAAGAAATCCCGACAGACGGGTGACTGAGGGCGAGTGGGTACATGCCTTCCGTCAGCTGGAAAACCAGATTGCCCGCTGTCCGCATGATCGGGCAGAAAATTTCTGGCAGCCCGGAATGAAGCAATTACAGTGCTGGCATTGTCATCGCCGTTTTGACGCGCCGCCTCGTTTTGTGATCAGTTCAAGTTCCGGTCTTAAACATGTGCTTGTGCTGCCGGAGACTAAACTAAGGCGCAGTGAGCTGGAACCGTTCTGCAGTGAGGAGAGTATGGATGAGGTGGTTGCTGAGGTGATTCAGAACCCTAATAATCCTAATGTCTGGGGTCTGCGGAATCTTACAGGCGAGAGCTGGCAATTCATGCCTGCCGATGGCAGTGAGCCGCGTGAGGTTGTTTCGGGGCGTGCTGTGCCTATTTCCGCGGGTCATGAAGTTAAGATAGGTTACCAGACTAACTTGCGTATTGAGGTCTGAAAATGGCTGTGATGGGCAGTTTGACTGATGAGCCGGCTGGTGCGGCGGCGGATTTGTTATATGAAACTTGGCAGAAGTTTGGCGATGTTGTCTGGAGACGTGCTTCGCTGACGCGTAATCTGTTGTCTGATGTAATCCCTGATGACAGGCGGGCTTTGCATTGCTTATTTATTTCAGTAAATTCTGGTGCTGCCAGACAATTACTGTATGATATGCGGCTCAATGATGGGGCTTCGACTGTGCATATCAGGCGACTGGAATCAGCGTTGTATGAAGACTACGGTTTGGCCTGGCCTTATGCGCGCTGGGTGATTCAGGTTTGGGAATTTCTCTTCTGCCGGATTTATTCTTATCGCTACAGCAGACCTAATTTGACTGTGGCTACTAAACAGGAGGTGGACAGGCTCAAGGATATGCTGCCATATTATTTGAAGCTTGAGCGTTATGATGATTATTATGAAACAGCAGAAGCTCTTAGCCGGCTTAATCAGCCTCAAGGTTATTTCGCACGTGGTTTGTGCTATCTGCACGGATATCATATTGAAGCGAATGACATAGAGGCATATAAGAGTTTTCTGCTGGCAGCTGAACAAGGACATAGTCAGTCACAGTATGCTGCGGCTATCTGCTGTGAACTTGGCCGGGGCTGCACAACAAGTTATGCCAGAGCTATCAGCTGGTATGAGAGAGCGGCGGAACAAGGGCATGAAGCTGCTACTGCCAGTCTTGCGGAATTGCTTAGTACAGAAGATTGGCAATCTTGAATGTAACCTGCGTTTTTTACATTATTGTTACCAGATGATATGATATAATAAATGTACATGACAGAATTCATTTAAGGAGGATCTCGAATATGTTTGAAGAAATCAGAGACACACTTAATGGCAAAAACAAACGCCGTGCACGCAAAAATGTAGCCACCGGCGTAGGACTTGGTGCTTTGGCCGGAGCTATCGCAGGATTGCTGTTTGCTCCTAAATCTGGTAAGGAAACACGTGCTGATATTCGTGTAGGCGCTGAGCTTGGTGCTGAGAAGGCAAGAGACGCTGCCAAGAAGGCCGCGACAGTGGCAAAAGAGAAGGCTTCAGAAGTAAAAGAGAAAGCTGTTGAAGTTAAGCAGAAGTTCCAAAAAGAGAAAAACGAGACGGAAGAAGCCGTTGAGGAAGCTGTAGAAGAAGTTGTAGAAACAGCTGATGATGTTAAAGAAGATGTTAAGAAAAACGCTAAAAACTTGAAAGAAGATGTAGAAGAGGATCTGAAAAAATAAATTGCCTAAGTACTGACGACAGCATTTGCGGGAAATGAGGTAATAGTATGTTTTTTTCAGAGAATAATTATTTGGCGCTTGATATGGTAGTGACCGTTGATATCATGCAGGTGCTGTTAGGACTTCTTGCTCTGGCAGGAATTGTCTTCGTGGTCTTTTTGATTGTTTTATTGGCGAAGTTAAGTAAAACCATGGGGCAGATATCAAGACTTGTTGAAGAACTTGACGGTCCTGTGACCAAAACCGTTGATCAGTTGCCGGAGCTTATTACAAAAGTTGATAAGACAATGGCGGATGTAAATGTTCTTACTGAGAGCATAAGCCAGTCTGTACCTGAAGTTCTTAATGATGTAGAGACAATAACAGGTACTGTGTCTTCAGGTGTTGAAGCTGTAGGCGGAGCTGCCGAAACGATTACAGAAAATGTAACCGACTTCTTCAAGAGCAGCAGAGATTTTGCCAGTACAGCAGGTACCGCTGCTCAGATTATTGGGCAGATTGTTGGTTTGATAACTGCGTTTGTACCTTCGAGCAAGAAGAAAAAATCATCAAGACGCCGTCGTAAATAAAATTGCGGTATATGAGTGATCATAATAAATCATAATATTTGTAAAATATGTAATGTTTTAAAATATCCTGCATTGGTTTAAGGCCATGCAGGATTTTTTTTGCTATAATTACCGTACTAACAATTGATCTAAGTGGAGGACTACAGGTGCCTGATTATTATAATCCTGAAAACAGAAACAAAAACTCATCAAGAAGTGGTAACAAAAACAACAGTAGAAGCGGTATAAATAAAAGAAGCAGTGATAGATCAGATTACGCGTCGGATTATCGTTCCGGCAGAGGTACACCAAGATCCGGACGTGATTATGTCGTTCGTCGGCGCAAGGCCAGAAGAAACAGAAGCATCGCACGTTTGCTGGCATCGCTTGTTATGTTGCTGGTTGTCGTTGCCGGTGGTATGTTTATCTGGTCCAAAAGAGACAATATAATTTCGTCCATGTCGGCTTTTACCGGTTTTTTTGCTGCTGAATCAGGTGACAAGACTCCTGATGGCTCGGATGATCCCGGCAATAACACCAGTCATTCGACTGAGGACAGCGATGCTGAACCGGATGAGACCGTTGCGCCAACGCCGGTGCCAAGCTATGGCGCTGACGGTTACGATTTTAATTTAACACCGTTGGTTGGTCCTTATGTCGGCGATGAGAGGGCGATTGTTTTTATTGATCCCGGACATGGTGGTATTGATGGCGGTGCCCCGGGTTATCTTGGTGATGGTACGAGAATCGCTGAGTCAGGTGTAGTTCTTGATATTGCCGAGAAGCTGCAGACTGAACTTGCGCAGATGAATATTGAAACTTATATGATGCGTGAAGATGATACGTTTATTTCACTTTATGCTCGTGTGGCCAGAGCAAGCATGCTTGCCCTTGATTATATGTCCGCGCATCAACCGGAGCTGGTCGATGACCGCGATTATATCGCTGATATGAAAGAGAAGCTGATGGTGCCTGTAGAGATCAATAGTGATAATCCGAGCTCCGGCGGTTTTGGCTTCATGAAGGGTTATGGCATGAGTTCAGAGCAGATGAAGCTTGTTGATCTGCAGCAGAATTGTTTGAATGTGATTTTTGTTTCAATTCATTGTAACGGCCATGATTTCAATGAATCCCTGCGCGGAATGCAGGTTTTCTATTGTGATGACACGGTGGTTGAAGAAGATGAGGCACAAGGTCTTGCCGAACAGACTGAACCGGTTGGCAACAATGTATATAGAAATAGGGATAATGAACGCAACAGAAAGCTGGCGCAGCATATCTATGACGGAACAGTGGGGCAGGTTCCGTCGCTTGGCGCCACCAATGCCGGAGAGCCGGTTTTGGGAGGAAATTACGCTGTCCTTCGTGAGCACGGGCTTGCCGGTGCTCTAATTGAGGTAGCCTATATGACTAATTCTTCTGATCTTCAATTGCTGCTTGACTCAGCAAATCAACAAAAAATAGCTGCCGGTATTGCCTCCGGTATAGATGAATATTTTTCTGAGTTATTTAATTCTTGACATAGCATGACCGCATAGGCGAGAATAAGGTATAATCAAGATATGAAGATTGATTATTTCAGCAAAATCGTCTGAAAAAAGCAGAATTGTAAATTATTCTGCCGACATTAAAAGGGGGTCTTGATATGGATCAGACAAGGGTTAATCTCAGTACAACGGCAATGGGTATTCTGGCATTTGTTTTGGCATACTTCGGATATGTCGAGCTGCTATTTCTGCTAATTGCCTATGCGGTATTTCTCGACAAGAATCAGAAGCTTGCGAAGATATCCTTCCAAGCGCTTTATCTGCAGCTCGCGTATAGAACTGTGCTTCTTGTGCTTAGTTGGGTTTTCGGCTTCTTCAGCTGGTTCTTCAACTTGATCGACGCATATGGCGCGATGGGGACTTTTGCCAGTTTGCATGGTTACATCAGAACGCTGCTTGGTGTTCTGATATTCGTGGCTTATCTGCTTGGTGTTCTGCAGATTATGAGAGGAAAAGACTGCAATCTGCCAATACTTGGCATGCTTGCTGATAAGACTCTCGGAATCATCACTAAGAAGAGCCAGCCGGCACCTGCTCAGCCTGCTGCTTATGCCGGTACGCCGGTACAGCCGCAGCAGCCCCACTTCCAGCCACAGGCTCAAAATCCCGTTCAGCCGGCGCCTGCTCAGCAGCCTCATGTTCACAATACAGCTCCGCAGGCACCTGTCGCTAAACCGGAAGGTGTTGTTCCGCCTGCTCCGTCTGCCGCTCCATCAGCAGCCTCCGGATCATGGACCTGCAGCTGTGGTCATGAGAATACCGGTAATTTCTGTGTGAAATGTGGCAATCCTCGCCCTAAGGCATAATGATTTACA
>JAQVJP010000092.1:0-1758 GCA_028695145.1 Eubacteriales bacterium | reverse complement strand
CTTATATGAATGCGGATTTGTCATGGCGTCGTAAGCGTCAGCCAGCGCCAGAATCCTCGACTGGAAGGGTATCTCATTTCCAGAAATACGCCGCGGATAGCCGCTGCCGTCCCAGTTTTCATGGTGGGCAAGTACGAAATCAGCTATTTCCGCAAGATCATTTACTGTGCTTAGTATACGGTAGCCAACCTCAGGATGCTTCTTGATATCGAGCCAATCATTATCGGTGAGCGGTTCAGTCTTGTTAAGTGTTTCTAATGATATGCCTATTTTACCAATGTCGTGCAGCATGCCAAGTGTTTTTAGATCTGACAGTTCGGCGTCAGGCAGACCGCAGCTGCGGCCCAGTTCTACGACCAGTCTGGCAACATTTTCGGAGTGTTTTAGCTCTCTGCTGCTGTTATTATGTAATGTAGATAATACGTTGTTTACAGTTTGGCTGCGCATCTGCGGGCTCTCGCTTAGTTTGCGGCGATACATGAAATCTTCCGCTTTCTTCATTACGTCGGCGATGTCTTCGCGACTGTCTTCTTTTACAGCGTAGCCAAGTGAAATTGAGAGTGGTACAGCTTCGACATTGGTACCGTTGATTTTTTCACGCATGCGTTCAACAATTGCCTGTACTCCGTCTCTGTCAGTTTTTGGCAGCAGGACTATGAATTCGTCACCGCCAAGCCTGGCAACGATATCGTCAGCTCGGCAGGCGTCTTTTAGCACACCGGCTGCTGCTTGTATCAGCAGATCCCCCACAGTGTGGCCAAAAGCGTCATTAGTAAGTTTAAGACCATTGACATCAGCCTGAATCACAGCAAGCGGTAAATTACGACTCCGGTCAAGTCTTCTGACTTCTTCTTCATAAAAATGACGGTTATATAGTCCGGTCAGCTGATCGTGGAAACTCAGGAAGCTGATACGCTGTTGTGTTTCTTTTTCCTGTGTTAGATCTACGACTGATCCGACAATAAATATGGTGTTCTGCTCGTAGAAAACAGGTGTTAAGCTTATCTGCAGATATTTTACTGCAGCTTCGGGGTCGCTGCTGAGTTTTAGATTGAGGTCAAATTCTATTGGTTTTACCTCTTCGAGACAACGATTGTAGAACTTATCGATCATTGAGCCTTGCGCCTGACCAAAAACCTCTACGGCTGTTTTGCCGGTTACATTTTCACAGATCGGTGCCAGCAGGCGCTGATTGGCCAGGTTATCACGTACATAGCGCATCTTGCCATCATTTCCGGCTTGTACTAAGAACATGGCTGTTCGACCGCTGTTGAAAATAATATCTTTTTCGATAGCAAGCTGTTCAAGCTTCTCTTGTTGTTCAAACCGTTCTGTGATATTACGAGAAATAGCATATATGTAGCTGCTGTCAGCAATCGCGTTCCACTCAAGGTAGCAGATTTGATTGTCAGCTGTTACCATTCGATTGAGAAATCTATAGGCAGAATCCGCGTCACGTACCTGATTTAATTCCTGATAGCTGTTTTCCACATCTTCTGGCATAACGTAATCGAAAAAATTTCGTGAAGTTAGCTCAGAGGCATTACCACCAAGGAGCTTGGCCAGGGCCGGATTGATCTTAATAAATTTGTTGTCGGAATCTATCAGACAAACCAGGTCAGGATTGATATCGAAGAGCTGTTGTGCCTCATAGAATCGTCCGCTGGCCGTATTGAGCGGTGTAAACATGGTCGCGAAGCAACCTTTTGCCAGTTGATATACATGAATATGCAGCCAGCAGTCCATTTCAAGACTGTA
>JAQVJP010000011.1 GCA_028695145.1 Eubacteriales bacterium | reverse complement strand
ACTAACTTTGAAGCATTAACGAAATCTACAGGTTATGAAAAACTATTTTCCCTTTCTTTTACTGATCTTTTTTACTTTCTGTACTTATGGTAAGGCTCCCAAAGAGGGCCTTTTATGGAAAATTTCGGGCAACGGCCTAACCCAACCCTCTTATCTATTTGGTACATGGCACGGAGATACCGAGCTCCGCAATCAGTCTTTTCTTGACAGTGTGCCCGGTTTTCATGCCTCTTTTCGCTCCGCAAAGCAGTTTATGTGCGAAAACAGATTTGCTGTATTACCAAAAGCTACTAATTCTTCTCAAGATAAACTTAGGGCACTGATATTGTTGCCCACGGATACTACCTATAGCGATCTGCTGGATAAGTCACAAATAAATGTACTTGATACCTTTCTAACAAAGAAATTAAAGGTAACCTCGGACAAAATGAACCTGCGACCCAACGTCTTATCTTTTATGTTTTATGAGATGATATCTGAAGATACGGTTAGAAGCCGGATCCGGCAGAAGGTGATGATTCTTGAAAGTTCAACCCGTCTTCCTGATTCGGTTGTAATTGCCAGAAGAAAACAACTTTATAGTGAACAGGATATTATGGATATTGCCTTACTTAAAAAAGCAAAAGCAAAGGGGTTGGAATTAATAGGATTGGATGAACTTATTGAATATGAGCATAATGCAATATTTACTACTGATATGACATTGAAACAACAAGCCGATTCCCTTGTTCAATTCATAAATCGTTCAGGCTTTGATGATATTGTAAATACCAAGAATCTTATGGTCGGTGGTGTTCGGGATGCTTACCGCGAACAGAACATCCACAAAGTGAAAGATGAAAAACAGAAACTGATGGATGAGATTGTTAAAATGGATTCAGGGTTAAAAAATCAAATGGAAGAAACAAGGCAATCATTGGGCCCAGATAGAAACAGAGATTGGATGAAGCATATTCCAACATACATTAAGAATAAATCTACCTTTATTGCTGTAGGAGCAGCTCATCTTCCCGGAGAGGAAGGACTTATCCAGCTACTTCGTGATGCCGGATATACGGTGGAGCCCATGTAGATGATTTAAAGGAATCTATGTTATAAGTAATTCTAATATGCCCAAGAATAGCAATCTATATCGATTGCTATTCTTGGGCATATTAGAATTACTTGACGGCCACTTTAGTTATTGAATTGTCAGAATTAGGATAAAATCTTTAGTAAAAGATTTAGAGACAATAAGCGCTGATTAATAGTTTTAGAATCTTTCGTGTTTACCCTTGCTTTTTTCCTTTTCATGAACGAATAGGTACATAGCTTTATGCTTTTTTACATATTTGTGTATCTAACTAATTCAAATCATGATACAAAATAAGAAAGTGACGATTTGTGCTTGCGCGTCGCGCTCTTTTGTCAATAAAGATAAAGTGGCCGTAATTGCTGCTATATTGAGAAATGAAGAATACTCAGTAACCGTTATACCTGATCTTTGCGAAAAAGTGATACAGACATCGTCCGAAATAACGGAAATAGCTTCCTCTCTTATTATTGCATGTTATCCCCGTGCCATTCGCTCTCATTTACACAGACTGAATCTAGTTGCAGAAAGAATTTTGGATATCCGAAATTCGGGTTGTGACGAAATTCTAGACCAATTACAGATAAAACCTTGTTCTGATAAAGAAAATTTACCCGGAAAAGAATCCACCCGAAAGGAAATAGATGCCTTTCCTGTAGAAAACGGTACGGATGCCTGGTATCCTGTTATAGATAAAGAAAGATGTTCGGAATGTGGAAGGTGCCGTGACTTCTGCCTGTTTGGTGTATACACTTTCGAAAATAGACAAATAAAGGTGGCCCAACCACAAAACTGTAAAAACAACTGCCCGGCATGTGCCCGCATGTGCCCAAGTAAAGCTATCATATTTCCAAAATACGAAAAATCTCCTGTAAATGGTGGTCTGGACGAAGAAGAACACTTCGCTTCCGAAGAAATGGACGCGATGTACAGAGAAAGACTTAAAATGCGCCTTGCCCAACGTAAGGCAGGCGTTTCACTACTCAAAGATCAGTAACGTATGACGTATAAAGAATATATAACAACGGCAAAGACTTCGCTGCGCGTTGCAAGGGAAAGCTCCCCCCGGCTGATATGGAAGTTTTTCTACAACTTCGGATGGCAAAGTGTAATGAATATGAACCGGTTTGAAAAGAGGCAGAAAGAAGGCAAACCTTTTTTTCCGGCTTTTGTGATGATTTCTGTAACGGAGACTTGCAACCTGGCTTGTAGCGGCTGCTGGGTATCGAAGGGCGGAAAACAATCATTGTCCATGCAACAGCTCGAAGGGGTTATTGAAAGCGGCAAAAAGAAGGGGTCCTATTTCTTTGGAATACTTGGTGGAGAACCATTGATGTATAAGGGTTTGCTGGAAGTGCTGGAGAGACATCCGGAATGCTACTTCCAGCTGTTTACCAATGGAACGCTGCTTACTGAAGAGTTGGCTATGCGTCTTAAAAAGGCCGGCAATATTACACCGCTTATCAGCATCGAAGGGCTGGAAGAGGAGAGTGATGCCCGCCGCGGAAAAAACGATGTTTTTGACCGGACATTGGCTGGCGTTAGGGCTTGCCACAAAGCAAAATTAATTTTCGGTGCGTCAGCCAGTATTTGCAAAAGCAATTACAACGACCTGGTGAACCGTAGCTATATCGAATTGCTTGCCAAAGAAGGTGTTCATTACCTTTGGTACTATATATATCGTCCTGTAGGAAGCGATCCACATCCGGAAAATGCGCTTGACAAGGAGCAGATTAGGGAATTTCGCCGTTTTATTGTTGAACAACGCAAGGATGCTCCGTTATTTCTTATCGAAACTTATTGGGACGACAAAGGCAATGCAATTTGTCCGGCTGCCACAGGAATGAGTCACCATATCTCTCCTTCGGGAGCTGTGGAATTTTGTCCTCCTTTACAGATGGCAAAGGATTATATCAATGAAGATGCCTCCAATCTGGCGGAGTTATTCGAAAATTCAACCTTTTTGGCTGACCTTAGAAAGATGACTGCCGAAACTTCAAGGGGATGTATCTTGCTGGAGAATCCTCAAAAGCTGGCGGAATTTCTCGAAAAACATCAGGCAACGGATACTACCAGCCGTGGTACCGTGCTGAAAGAATATAAGGAAATGACCTCTCTGGCTGGTCATAATATGGAGGGTGAAGAAATACCTGAACAGAGTATTTTCTACAAACTGGCTAAAAAGAAATATTTTTTTGGTTTTGGTGCTTACGGTTAATTTGAATAAGTATGAAAAACAAAATGTTACATACCGTACCGGATACATACAAAAAGCGCAGCGAACTGCGAACGCTTATTAATTCCTTTATCGGCAGCCGGTTGCTCAGACCTCCCTTGTCGATGGATGATCTGTCTTCCCTGGCCGACGGAATGATAAAAGAGCACTTACTTGATCCGGAAATTAAAGGCTGGATGATGGTTGAGATTAACAACTGTGTGTGGCAGGAGACTGTTTCGTCAGTTCCTTATGAAAAACGAATATTGCTGCTTCCCAAATGTTTAAGCAACTCTTCAAAATGCGAGGCTGAGGTAGATGAACTGGGATTGTTGTGCCATAAATGCAACCGTTGCTCTATACCAGATTTGCAGGATAAAGCTGACAGCCTTGGTATGATGAGTCTGGTTGCCGAAGGTTTTACCTCGGTGATCGGGTTGATTGAGAACAGGGTGGTGGATGTGGTCATTGGGGTGAGCTGCCTTGAGTCGCTGGAAAAAGCTTTCCCGCTACTCATAAACAATGCCGTTCCGGGTCTTGCCATTCCGCTGAATAAAGCCGGATGCAAGGATACGGATGTGGATTTAAATTACGTAAGTAGCCTGATGAGCATGCTTTCGGACACTGAAGTCACGTTACTGGATTATAATCACCTGAAATCGACTATCAGGGAATGGTTTTCGACCGACAATCTGAAGCGGTTACTTTCTCCCGCGATGGAGCAAACTTCACAAATTTCCGTTGATTGGCTTGGGGGAGACGGGAAACGGTGGCGTCCTTATTTGCTGGCGGCAACTTACCAGGCACTGAGCCACGACAACGAATTTCCGAATGCGGTTCAGCTGGCGGCTGTTGCTGTGGAATGTTTTCATAAGGCATCTCTCGTTCACGACGATATTCAGGATAATGACTCCGAACGATATGGTAAACAGACTGTTAATTCTGCCTATGGAGTTCCCGTTGCCATCAACGTTGGCGACATGCTTTTAGGGGAAGGTTATCGTTTGCTCGTAGAAACGGGAACAATGGAACTGATAAAGGTTGCTTCCGAAGCACATATTGCCCTCTGTAAAGGACAGGGTATGGAATTGGAATGGAGTCTTTCTCCTCGTTCGCTTACGATGGATTTTGTGATAGATATCTTTTGTAACAAGACTGTGCCGGCCTTTGATGTTTCTTTAATCATGGGCATCATTTGTTCCGGCGATGATTTAGCACTTCGCGGCGTTTTGCATAAATATTCCCGTGCGTTGGGAATTGCTTACCAATTGCTGGATGATATAGAGGATTTTGAAACGGATCAACCGGTAGAGTTGCGCCCGTCGTCGGTACTGGCTGCTCTTTGTGAGCAATCGGCAGATCCTGTGTTTATCGAAACGCTCTTACAAACAGAAAACCTGAAAGCCTTTTTGTCGCTTCCCGAGAATAAACCTTTGCTGCTTGCCGCTATCAGTCGGGTGGAACAAATGGCTGATAATTACCGTGATGAGACTTTAAACGCATTGCAGGAAGTATCCAATATTGAATTGAAACGGTTGCTTTTCAGAGTAGCCAAACGGATTTTGAAATAAAGAAGCCGACAATAAAGTGATGAAAGACACCCTATCCATAAAGCTATTCAAGACCCTGCAAAAGGGAAAAAAGAAGCTCAGCGAAGAAGCCCTCCACCGGATGGCGGACTTTGTTAATTCGCAAAGGACGGATGTGGACAGTTTTATGAATAAAAGTGGAAGGGAAGATATCTATTATACGTTGTTCGGCTGGATGCTTTCTTACGTGTTAGGAGTCAGGCTGGATACAAAAAAAATGACTGCTTACCTTACCAGACAAGATATGGGGCAGATGGATCTGATTCACTACGCTGCTTGTATGCATTGCCGTATGATGCTGACCCTGATGGAAGGGGGTATTTCCCGTTTGCTGTTTAAAAGAATCTCTTCGGTTGAGGTGAAGCCTTTGTCTGAATTTAATGGTGTGCCGCATAACGATCCGCAGTCGCCTTATTCCCAATATATCTGGTTGTCGTTGCTCGAGGATACGGGGAATTCAGTAAAAAACAAAGAGACTGTGCTTGATTCCTTGTCGGAATACCATGTGCCTCTGGGAGGATATGCAAATGTACCGGGCAGCGAAAGGGCAACTACAAATGCGACAGTGGCAGCTCTGGCTGTAAGAGGAGCTTTGGCGAATTACAGGAAAAACGAGGATATTTTATATTTACAGGGGCTTCAGGAGAAGACAGGAGGATTCAGTGCTGCTATAGGTTCTCCGCTTCCTGATCTTTTATCGACTGCTACTTCGCTTTTTATGCTGAAGTGTTACGAGGTAAAACCTACTTTTTCTCCCAGCCATTTTATAGAAGCCCATTGGCTGGATACAGGAGGTTTCTCTGCCACGCTTTTAGAGGGGAACAGTGATGTGGAATATACTTTCTACGGACTTTTAGCATTAGGAGCAATATGAATAAAAGAAACGAGATAGAAGAGATGATCAGAACGCTGCGTGCCGAACTTTTGCAGGCGCGTACACCGGGGGGAATGTGGAAAGGACAGCTGTCTTCCAGTGCCATTTCAACCTCTGTGGCTGTTTTTGCGTTGCATCTGATTGATGAGGAGAGGTATGCTTCCTATATCCGGAAAGGTGTGGAGTGGTTGAAAAACACGATGCAAAACAACGGTTCCTGGGGCGACAGTATGGAAAGTCCTTCTAATCTGACTGCTACGTTGCTTAGTTACGCTTGTCTTTATGCGACTGATGGTGCGCCATCGCAAACGAAAGAATACCTGTCGGTCCGATTTGGAGGAACAACAGATCAGGATATCATAAAGGGAGTACTGGCTTATTACGGTAAAGACCTAACTTTCTCGGCTCCCATACTTGTTATGTGTGCTTTGGCAGGTGTCATAAGAAGCTGGAAGGAGATTCCTCAGCTTCCCTTTGAGTTGTCGGTTTTGCCTCAACAACTGTTCCGTTTCTTGCAGCTCCCTGTGGTGAGTTACGCTATTCCGGCGCTGATTGCCGTGGGAATCATGCGGTACAGAAAGGGTAAGAAAGGGATTGATTCGCCAATACGTGAAGCATTTATAGGCAGGTCGCTGAAGGTATTGCTAAAGTTACAACCGCTTCACGGCGGATTTCTCGAAGCGGCACCTCTTACTGCTTTTGTTGCCATGTGTATGACCGGAGCAGGTTACCGGGAACATGTAGCCACACAAAGGGCTGCGGGTTTTCTTACAAATACGGTTCGTGAAGATGGTTCATGGCCTATCGACACAAATCTCTCAAGCTGGGTTACGTCATTAAGTGTAAGGGCATTGGGTGATGATATAGAAGATAAACAGGTATTGGCAAATTGCATCAAACGAAATGCTTTTGCTTCCCGGCACCCTTTTACCGGTGCCATGGAAGGCGGCTGGGGTTGGACAGATTTACCCGGTGCAGCACCTGATGCGGATGATACCTCCGGTTCACTGGTTGCATTACATATACTCATGGATGGAGCTTATTGTCAGGAAGTCGAAAAAGGAATTAAATGGTTGCTGGCTTTGCAAAACAGGGATGGTGGCATGCCTACTTTCTGTAAAGGATGGGGTAAGCTTCCTTTCGACAGGAGTTGTGCCGATATTTCCGCTCATGCGTTGCTGGCCATGCAGTTATGGATGGATAAACTCCCGGAAGTATTGCAAAAGAGATGCAGAAACAGTGTGCAAGATATGTTGCAATGGATGCAGAAAAACCAAGCGAAAGATGGTTCATGGATGCCGCTTTGGTTTGGAGATCAGCATGCTAAAGATGAACGTTCACCAGTTTACGGTACGTCAATGGTGGTCGAATATCTTGCCACTTCGGAAGAACCTCTGGCCCGTGAGATGAGAGAGAAAGGATTAAAATACATCCTGGCCGTACAAAACGCCGACGGTGGTTGGGGAGGAGCTAAAGGTGTACCCTCTAAAGTGACGCTCACATCCCGCGCGCTGAGTGCGCTTGCCTCTTACCTGATTTCCGAAACGGAAAGAGGAGCCATGGAGCAGGCTTTTGAATACCTCCGTCGTAAATATGAAGCCGGACAGTTGTTTCAGGCCGAACCAATTGGACTTTATTTCGCCCGTCTCTGGTATTCGGAGAGGCTGTATAATATAACATTCGCGCTTAATGCGCTGAAGAAGTTTCAGACAGTATTTGATTGATAATAAATAATAGAATCATGAAAAAAAGACTAATCGCAATTTTATCTCTTGCTTCGTTGACATTGTTTGCGCAAGACAACATTCAATGGAGAGGTACCGATCGTACGGGGATTTATACTGAAACCGGTTTAATGAAATCCTGGCCTGCTGCAGGTCCGGCAATGTTATGGAGTTACGATGCCCTGGGCGAAGGACATTCTTCGGCAGCCATTGCTTCGGATAAGATTTACCTGACAGGGATGACTGATGGCAAAGGTTATCTGTACGTATTCGACCTGAAAGGTAAGTTGCTGAATAAAAAGATGTACGGACCGGAATGGAATGAAAGTTACAACGGTCCCCGTGGCACTGTTACCCTGAACGATGGAAAGCTTTACCTGATGAGCGGGGTGGGCGATCTTTATTGTTTCGACGTAGCTACGCTGAATGTGGTCTGGAAAAAGAACATACTGAAAGAATTCAAGGCATCGAATATTGTCTGGGGTATAAATGAAGCTCCACTGATTGTCGGCGACAAGGTTATTGCAACCCCTGGAGGCAAAGAACACAACATGGTGGCTCTTAATAAGAACACCGGGGCTTTGGTATGGAGCAGCTTGGGTGAAGGTGATGCAGCTGCCTATTGCTCGCCATTATATATAAAAGACCAGCAGGTTCCGCTTATCGTAACGATGACAGCCAATCATATACTTGGTATCGACGCTAACACGGGCAAGGAACTATGGTCGCATGAGCACACAAACCGTTATTCCATCCATGCCAACACACCGGTTTACGGAGATGGTATGATTTTGTGTACCAGCGGATACGGATCAGGCTCTATTATGTTACGCCTCAAAAACGGAGGTAGAAGTGTTGAGCAGGCATGGTCATCCAAAGAAATGGACAATCGTATCGGGGGTATGGTGAAAATAGGAGCTTATGTTTATGGTTCCGGAGATAACAACAGGTTCTGGTTCTGTGCGGATTGGAAAACAGGTGCAATAAAATACAAAGAAAAAGGTTTCGCGATGGGTAATATCATTGCTGACGACGGTATGTTGTACTGCTATACGGACCGGGGAGACATGGTTCTTGCCAAAGCAAATCCAGTAAAGTTTGAAGTAGTAAGCCGTTTTCAGATTACAAAGGGAACAGAACAGCACTGGGCGCATCCGGTAATTTATAAGGGAGTTCTTTATGTGCGTCACGGCGATAGTTTAATGGCCTACAAAATCAAATAAAGGAGCATTGCTTTCAATTAATTAAATTCCGAAGTATATCGTGAAAGAAAAAAAAATAATTGTTAGTGTTACCGTCTTGCTGGTGCTTATTTATGCCGGAGCCATCATAGGCTGGCATCTGTATGCGCCCCGCGAAAATATATTTGTCCAGGCTCCGGGAGCCGACAATCGTCCGGAAGGGTCTGCACGGAAAGCTGATGACGTACTTATCGGCGAGTATTTTATGAAATATGGAGAGACCTCTTCGTCTCTTACCGGAAAATGGAGCAGCTTTCGGGGCGAACGTTATGATAATCTGATTGAGACTGCCGAAAAGATAAATACTTCCGCGAATGAATATCCTGTCTTATGGAGCTTTGAAACGGGAGAAGGTCATGCCGCCCCGGTTATTTACAATGGCAGGGTTTATCTGCTGGATTATGATGAGGGATTAAAATCGGATGCGCTTCGCTGTTTCTCTCTGGAAACAGGTAAAGAGCTTTGGCGCAGATGGTACCGTGTTCCCATCAAACGAAATCATGGTTTCTCCAGAACCGTTCCGGTGGTGAGTGATACGTACGTTATCACGATTGGACCGCAAGGGCATGTGATGTGTTGCGACCCGTTGACAGGCGATTTGAAATGGTCGCTCGATATGCAGAAGACTTTTAAAACAGAAGTGCCTTTTTGGTACACAGGACAGTGCCCGCGTGTGGAGGATAATACACTGATACTCGCTCCTGCGGGAGAAGAAACTTTGCTGGCAGGAGTTAATTGTGAATCGGGGGAGGTGCTTTGGCAAACCCCCAATTCGGTGAAGTATAAAATGTCGCATTCGTCTGTGATGCCTATGACGTTGGGAGGTAAAAAAACATATGTCTATGTTGGAGTAGGCGGTGTGTGTGGAGTTTCCGCAGAAGAAGCAGATCGTGGAACGCTGTTATGGGAAACCAGCAAATGGCAGCCGTCTGTTGTTGCCCCGTCACCTCTGAAAATTTCCAGCAACAGTCTCTTTCTTGTAGCCGGTTACGGAACAGGAGGAGCCTTATTGCAGGTAACAAATTCGGGTGGAAAATGGACAGCCTCGGTAACGGACCAATACAAGCCGAACGAAGGTTTATCAAGCGAACAGCAGACTCCTGTTCTCTATAAAAATATGATCATCAGCGTAATGCCAAAAGACGGTGGAGGTCAGCGGGAGAGATTGGTTTATTATTCGGCATCCGACCTGCACACTTTGGTGTGGAGTTCGGCATCCGACGAACGCTTTGGATTAGGTCCTTACGTGGTTATAAATAACCTGCTTTTTGCATTTAAGGACGACGGAGAACTTTACGTGTACGAATTACAGGCCCGGAGCATGAAACTATTGAAGAAGCAACGTATCATGGAAGGAGCCGACGCTTGGGGTCCATTGGCTTATGCCGATGGAATGCTGATCGTACGGGATGCTCATACGGTAAAGTGTCTGAAAATTGTATAAATCTACTAGAATATAATATGAAGCCTGAAATAAATAATAATCGCGAACTGTCTCGCAGAAAGTTTCTGCGTACTTGTGGTTCTGTAGTCGCAGGAGGAAGTATCCTGGCTGTTTCCGGAGTGTTGATGCATAGGGCATTAGTTCAGCCTGAAAATCATTCTGTAGGAAGTAATGGTAGCCAGTCGGATTCTTCCGTGCAATCAGGAGAAGGTGGCTTTAAATCGCCTTATAAATTAGCCTCTTCATTTAAAACCACTGATCCGATCGAGGGTTTTGAATTCTCCGGAGACCGGCTGATTGTGGCAACCTCAAAGAAAGTGTCCGTCTATGATCTGTCTGGTAACCTATTGCATCAATTTGCCGCAGGGGATACCATCCGTGATATCGTTGCAGAAAAAGAAATGATCTATGTTCTTTACCCTACCCGGATTGAAGTATTTAGTATGACGGGCGAGCGCTTGCGTGAGTGGGAAGCATGCAGCGAAGAATCTGATTACTGCTCGTTGGCTGTCGTTCCCGGATTTATATTTGTAACAGATGCATCTAATAAAAACATCTGCAAATATACAACCGAAGGAGGTTTTGTCAAATTCATTCAAAGTCCCGAAGGCTTTGTTGTACCCAGCTATTGTTTTGGTATTACCTATGCCAACGGAAGTATCTTCTGTTCAAATCCTGGCAGGCACCGAGTGGAAAATTACACCCTGGAAGGAGAATTTATAGCTTCCTTCGGAAAGTCAGGAGCAGCTCCAGGAAACTTCTGCGGATGCTGTAATCCCGTTTATCTTAGCTTTAATGCCGGCGAAATAATTACCTCCGAAAAAGGGATTCCCCGTATCAGCTGTTACAGTCCGGAAGGAGAGTTCCGGACCATTTTATTAGATAGCAAAAGTCTGGGTGGAGGGAATGTTGCCTTCGATTTTAGGGTAAACAAGGACAAGATATATGTTGCAGCAAAAAATAAAATATCCACATTCCAATACGATCTGCAAGCGGCGGAAGAAACGGCCTGTTCGTCATGCTCTGTCGATTGCCCGTTACGTAAAGGAATAAATATTTGATTGAAACATGGAACAGAAAAAAGAGAATAAAAACAGTCCGATAGCCCGCCGAAAGTTCCTGCGTGTACTTGGAACGGCTGTGGCAGGAGGATCCATACTGGCTGTGTCGGGTGTATTGGCAAGCAGGTTGAAAAACGAAAAAGAGGCCAGCTATTACTGGCAGATAGATCCTCAGAAATGTACCCATTGCGGACGATGTGAAACCGATTGTGTACTGCAGGTATCGGCAGTCAAATGTTTTCATGCAAACAAAGTATGTGGTTACTGTGACTTGTGCGGCGGTTATTTCCGCTCCAATGCCAAAGAACTGAATACAGCGGCCGAAAACCTGATGTGTCCTACAGGTGCTATCCAGCGCAAATTCGTTGAGGATCCTTATTTTGAATATACCATTGACGAGAGTCTGTGCAACGGGTGCGGTAAATGTGTGAAGGGATGCAGCTCGTTTGGGAACGGCTCGCTTTACTTGCAGATTAAAAGAGATCTCTGTACCGATTGCAACGAATGTAAAATTGCCAGAGTATGTCCGTCGGATGCCATCACCCGCGTTTCAATGGATACGGCCTATAAACTTAAAGACTAATAGAATTATGAATAAAATACTGTATATCTGTCTATTTCTTCTTATTCTTGGAGAAGGTATGGCACAAAACAGGTTTCCGAAACCTGATTTTGAGTCGGGATACAAGTATCCGGAAATTCACCACGCTATTCCCAATGAAGAGCTGCTTGTAGCGATAGATATCATCCTGCTGGTGGCGTTAATGGGTATCGTATCCTGGGCTGTAATCAAAAAGCGCACCCGGGGACCTATTCTCTGGGTTTCAGTTATATCTGTGGCATACTTTGGATTCTTTCGCAAGGGGTGTGTCTGTAGTATCGGATCGGTACAGAATGTAGCTCTTGCGCTGACGGACAATACGTATGCATTGCCCTTGTCCGTTTTACTGTTTTTTATCTTGCCAGTTTTGTTTGCCTTCTTGTTTGGCCGGGTTTTCTGCGCAGGTGTATGTCCTTTCGGAGCTTTACAGGAATTGGTTAACATAAAGAATTACAAATTGCCAAAAGCGCTCACTACCGTATTAGGCATGATGCCCTGGTTTTACCTTATTTTTGCTCTGCTTTATGCTGTAACAAGGAGTAGTTTCATCATCTGCCGTTTCGATCCTTTTATAGGTATTTTCCGTCTGGGCGGTGATATTGGCATGATTACATGCGGTGTCATACTGCTGATTATGGCCATGTTTACCGGAAGGCCATTCTGTCGTTTCTTTTGTCCTTACGGTGCTCTGCTCAGTATATTCTCCTCCGTATCCATATGGAAAATTAAATTGACGGACAAACCGTGCATCAATTGTGAACTTTGCCACAATGCCTGTCCGGTTGATGCTATCAGACCGCCCTATGCCAACAAAGCGAAAGAGAGCAGGCTGCGGGGAGTAAAAAGACTTTTAAATTATTTTGTTCTCCTGCCTCTCCTGATACTCTGCGGAGCTTTTTTAATGCGTTCAGTAAGCAGTGAACTCAGCCGGGCCAATAAGGAAGTAAGACTGTATGATATGGTTATGCAACACGAAGCCAATCCGGGGGATGTACTTTCGCTGGAATTAGAAGCCTTTTACGGACAAGGAGATTCCATTGAAGGATTAACGCAAAGGTATGAAAAGGTACAGGCTGATTTTAAACTATATACAACGATTGCAGGTGCCCTAATGGGATTGGTTGTAGCAATCACGCTGATTGGCCTTTCGGTGAAACGCACACGCAAACAATATGAAATTGATCATGCTGCCTGTGTAGGATGCGCCAGATGTTTTAGTTATTGTCCACAATATAAAATAGGAAACGAATCAGGAAATATAGCATTATGAAAAAAGCGATTCTAAGAAATATAGCCATTGTTTCGGCTCTGTTTATAGTAACCTTCTCAATCATGTTGATTACCAATTATTTTCAGGTAAGAGACACGACACCTCTCCAAACAGAAGTGGTGGAAACGTTGAAACAATTGAATGATGCGAATAACACTAATCTCGCACTGCAGGAGCAGATACGTCAACTGGATTTGTTAGCCAGAAAAGCCTATTTTGTGAGGCTTGATCATTTGATGGCTGGTGTTTATATACTTTTGGGCATGCTGGTTGTGTTCATTGTCAGCGCCCGTTTTTACTTTGCAAAAGACAAAAACATTCCGGTTAAAACAATAGATCCGGTTGATGAGTGGGTTGATAAAACCCAGGCACGCAAATATGTTGTTTGGGTCGCTTCGGGGATGACTGCCGTAGCCTTGGTTTTTGTATTGCTGAGTTCTCCTTATCTGACCACGAAAGAGAAAACATCGAAAGATGGTGCGGCTGAGACAAATCCGCAGGAAACAGCCTTGGTTGCAGAAGAATCCGCAGTACCTGAAGCGGGAGCAGATACGTTGCAAACAGCCGCTGAGGAGGCAGTATCGGAAGTCGCAGCCTCAAAAGTTACCCACAATTCTTTCCGGGGAAACAATTCCAATGGAATATCTGCGGCGAAAGGAGTTCCTGTTAAATGGAATTTAAGCAGTGGTACACATATAGCCTGGAAACAAAGCATACCTCGCAAAGGATTTAATTCGCCTGTTATTAATGGGAATAAAGTCTTTTTTTCCGGAGCTGATGATCAGGCCCGCGAACTCTATTGTTACGACCTGAATACAGGGGAAAAGCTTTGGTCACTGGCGGCAGTCAATATCAAGGGTTCTCCCAAACAGATGCCAAAAACAACGAAGGATACCGGATTGGCTGCATCCAGTGTGGCTACAAACGGCAAGCAGGTCTGCGCTATTTTTGCCACCGGCGATATTATATGTGCAGATATGGATGGAAAGCAATTATGGGCTAAGAATCTGGGTGCACCGAGCAACCATTACGGATATGCCTCCTCTTTGCTGGCATTTGGAAACGAGGTTTTTGTACAGTACGATAACCAGAACTCTCCCAAAGTGGTAGCATTGGATATGGCTACCGGCACTGAAAGATGGAGTAAAAGCCGTACGGAAAAGATAACCTGGAGTTCGCCTGTTATCGCTTATGTTAATAACAAACCTCAACTTGTTCTGATGGGTAACCCGGCAATCACCGCCTATGATCCCAATAACGGAAAGCAACTTTGGCGTGTTGAATGTCTGAGCGGAGAAGTAGGTTCCAGTGCTTGCAGTGCCAACGGAATCGTGTTTGGTGCCAGTGAATATGCTAAGTTGGTGGCAATCAATGCTACGGATGGAAGTGTGCTCTGGGAATCTAACGATTACCTGCCGGAGGTATCCAGTCCGGTAGCCACAAAAGACAATCTGTATCTGGCAACCAGCTATGGTGTAGTAGCGTCTTTTGATACCAAAACCGGACAAACCGGCAAAGTGCATGAACTGAATACGGAGTTTTATTCGTCTCCGGTAATTGCTGAGGGAAAAGTTTATCTTTTCAGCAACGATGGAAAGATGTTTGTATTCTCGGCCGACAAAGAATTCCGTCTGCTGGATTCGTTCGAAACGGGTGAGCATACTTTTGCAACACCAGCTTTTACCGACAATAAAATAGTGGTGCGTACCGAAAATAGTATTTACTGTGTAACTGCAAATTGATATGGCATGTAATTGTGAAAACAACATCGTTGAAGCTAATGAGGAGATGATAGCCAAAGTCGACGCTATTATTGATCGGATTGGCACATCACGGCAGATTATTATTCCGTTGTTGCAAGCTTTGCAGCACGAATTCAGTTATCTGCCTTCGGCTGCTCTCGAGCATATTTATGAACGGACGGAGATAGACCGGGCTCAATTGATCAGCGTTTCAACATTTTACTCCCAGTTCCGTCACATCCCTTACGGAAAGCATCTTATCAAGGTATGTACAGGAACCGCCTGTCACGTAAAAGGGGCTGGAAACGTATATGATTCGTTTCGCAGGGAATTGAAAATGGAAGGCGACAATATTACTTCGGACGATCAGCTTTTCTCCATTGAGAAGATAGCCTGTCTGGGTTGTTGTACATTGGCCCCAGTGGTTCAGATTGATGAGAAAATATATGGTCATGTGCAACCTGGGAAAGTAAACGAAGTGATAGAGGATTTCCTTGGATTTCAAAATAAAACAGAGAAAGAGGAAACTAAAAATAAATTACGAAAGATAGCCGGTGAAATCCGTCTCGGGATGGGATCGTGTTGTCAGGCCAGTGGTTCGTCCGACATATATAAGGAGCTGCAAAAAGCTTCTGGGGAGTTGGGTATCGATGTGAACATCAAGCCGGTGGGCTGTGTAGGTGTATGTAATAAGGTCCCCCTAATAGATGTGGTGCATGCTGATGGTTCAATTACCCGTTATCCGAATGTAAAAGCAGTCGAAATAAAAGAGATCCTGCATTATCATTTTAAACCATCGGGTTATCTCAAGCGTTTGAAAAACAGCTTCTTTAACCAAGTTGATACATTTCATACCGATTCCACGTGGGATAATGTGATATGGAAGCCCGAAAACGAACGAACAGGAGTGATAGACAGTTTTCTGTCTGGACAGAAACACATCTCAACACAGGGATTCGGATTTCTGGCGCCGCTTAACATTGACGAATACATTTCTTACAGCGGTTTCGATGCCCTCAAGAAAGTTCTCTTTACCAGTAGCACTACCGAAACAATTAATACCATTCTGAAAAGCGGCATCCGCGGACGTGGAGGAGGCGGCTTTACAACAGGAAAGAAATGGGAAATTGTGGCTGCTTCCGGGAAGAAAGATAAGTATGTTATCTGTAACGGCGACGAGGGCGACCCAGGTGCTTTTATGGACCGCATGATGCTTGAATCCTATCCATTCCGTGTGATAGAAGGCATGATTATAGCCGGATATGCCGTGGGAGCCAATAAAGGAATCTTTTATATCCGCGCCGAATACCCGCTTGCGGTTGTCCGAATTCGTAGGGCTCTCGAAATGTGCCGCGAACATAATCTTGTTGGTGAGAACATTGCCGGAAGTGACTTTTCATTCGATATAACCATCTTTGAAGGAGCCGGCGCGTTTGTGTGTGGAGAAGAGACTGCACTTATCGCCTCTATCGAGGGGGAACGAGGTTTCCCGAAACAACGACCTCCTTTTCCTGCTGTGGCAGGATTGCACGGTTTGCCTACACTGGTGAATAATGTGGAGACGTTGAGTCAGATTTCGTATATAGTAAATAACGGAGCGGATTATTATCGCCAGATTGGCACCCCAAGCAGCAAAGGCACCAAGGTTTTTGCGTTGGCCGGTAAGATTCGTCACGGCGGACTGATTGAAGTACCCATGGGAATAACCCTCAATCAGATTATCGAGGATATCGGAGGCGGACTGGAACATGGCGAGAAGCTGAAGGCCGTACAGATTGGTGGTCCGTCGGGTGGTTGTATTCCTGCTCATCTATGCGATGTTGAGGTGGATTTCGACGCCTTTAATCAGATGGGAGCCATGATGGGTTCCGGAGGATTGGTGGTGCTGAGCGAAAGCGATTGTATGGTTGATATGGCCCGTTACTTTTTGAGTTTTACTTGCGACCAGTCCTGCGGAAAATGTACATTTTGCCGGGTGGGTATCCGCCGAATGCTTGATATACTAGACAAAATATGCAGTGGAAGAGCGGAGATGGCCGATCTCGACAAGTTGGAACAACTGGCATTGAACATAAAGAAGGCTTCTCTTTGCGGATTGGGAAAAACAGCCCCCAACCCGGTGCTGACAACCCTGAAGTATTTTCGCGAAGAATACGAAGCTCACGTGAACGGAATATGCAAAACGGGAACCTGCAAAGAGATGGTTAAATACGTGGTTACGGAACAATGTATCGGATGTACCCGATGCGCGAAAGCTTGTCCGGTAGACGCCATACCTTATACGCCTTATGAGGTTCATACGATAGACGTAAGTAAGTGTGTTCTGTGCGGATTGTGTGTAAACGAATGTAATTACGATGCCATTCGGAAAGTGCCTTTAAAGGCAAACTGATGGTATGTCCGGTTTGGATAATACCTGATACGAAACAGAGAAAGAATCAATACAAAATAGAAATAATATGGTGATTACGATAGATAATACCAATGTTGAAGTATTGGAGGGCGAAACCTTGCTGGAAGTTGCCCGCAGAGCCGGATATACAATCCCTTCGCTTTGTTATGCAAAGGGAGCCAGGCATAAATCTTCGTGCATGGTATGCGCCGTAAAGAACTGTTCAACAGGACAAATTATACCCTCATGTACCACCACTCCTGTGGGAGGAATGCAGATCGAAACTGATAGTGAAGAGGTTCGGCTTGTACGTACCTTGTCGCTCGAATTGCTCCTAAGCGACCATAGGGCAGATTGCGAAGCACCCTGTACTTTGGTCTGCCCCCAGGGGTTAGATATTGAACGGATGCTGGGCTATTATGACGCGGACCGGAAGAAGGAGGCTTACGATACCCTTGCTGCTGCCTTTTCACTTCCGGAGATAGCCTGCGACAACTGTAAAGCTCCTTGCGAAAAGGCCTGCCGCCGTGGAACGGTGGATGAACCTGTATCAATCCGTGTGATTATCCGTGAGGTGGCAGGGATGGCCGATGCTGAGTCTGCAGCTATGGAAATGAGCTTCCCGAAACCGGATAAAAAAGCTTTTTTGTCTCGTTTGGGACGGTTTACGGAAAAAGAAAGAACCTTTCTAAAAGTGAACATTCATTCGGCGTCCAATTGCCTGCACTGTGCCTGTTCGGGACGAGGGGATTGTAAATTAAGGTATTATTCCACTTTGCAAGGAATAAAACGATCACGGTATGAAGCCAGTTCGGCTTTACCGGCCATGACCAAAATACATATTGTTGGAAATTTATGGTACGAACAGGCCAAATGTATTCGCTGCGGATTATGTGTTTATAACAGTGAGAACGGCTTTACCTTTAGAGACAGAGGGTTCGGGATGCAAGTAGTGCTTCCGGAAGAAAACCGGAAGAATATAAAGGAAGAATTAGCGGAATTGTGTCCTACGGGAGCATTGTACAGAATTTGAAAAACAAAACAAAATTCAGGTAGTAAATATGAAACGATTGGTTCTGTTTGCAGGAATGGTGTATTTATTGATGAGCTGTGCCGGAAGTCCCGGTTTCTCCGACGGTAAAGGCGACATGGACTGGCAGTTATTCCGTGGAGATGCCGCTTTGAGTGGGTATACAGATACCCCTCTTCCCGAGGATCCGGTGTTGTTGTGGAGCTACAAAGGGAATACCCGGACGGTCTCTTCGCCGGTAGTGGATAAAGGAACAACCTATTGGTGCGACAAAAAAGGTCACATCCAGGGGATAGATATAAAAGGAAATCCGGCTTTCAGTTATGATCTGAATACAGCCGTCGAAGCCACTCCGATGATCCACGATTCCATTCTCTATATTGGACGCATCGATGGCTTTTTGAGTGCTGTTTCTCTAAGTAAGAAAGACACCCTTTGGAATTTTGAGACCATGGGACAGGTATCAGCCACACCCAATACAGTAAATTTCGAAGGCAGGCAGTCGGTTGTGTTCGGCAGTTACGATAATTTCCTTTACTGTGTGGATGCCCGCGACGGGTCCGAAATAAACCGCTTCGAGTCCGGATACTACCTGAATGGAGCTGTTGCTGTCTGGAAGGAACATGTCATATTCGGAGGTTGCGACTCTTGGTTGCGCATCATAAACACCCGTACAGGTATGCCGACAGATTCGTTGTTGCTCGACGCTTATATACCTGCATCGCCAGCCATTATGGGCGATTTCTGCTATGTTGGCGATTATTCAGGCAACATCTACGAACTTCTGCTGGAAAAGGGAAAGATTGTCCGTCACAAGAAAATAATGAAATCAACGAATGAGAACAGCTCATTTGTTTCAGTCTTATCCATCACCTCCGAAACAGTGTACGCGCTTTCCTACGAGCGATATTTGTATTCGATAAACCGTAAAGACGGAAAGGTGAACTGGAAATATCTGTTGAAAGGAAATGTTGGCGAAAGCTCTCCGCTGGTCTGCGATGATAGAGTGATCGTATGTACCAAAACCGGTATTGTCACCATCCTGGACACCCAAAAAGGAACATTGGAATGGGAATACGATACGGGCGAACAGATTATAGGATCGCCGGCCGTTATTAGAGATCATTTTTTTGTGCTTACGACAAAAGGTACGCTTTTATGTTTTGGAAATAAATAGTCGAAATATGTAAATATATGTCATTAATCAAACTATCAAATGTAAAAAAAAGCTTCCGGGATGGAGAAAATCAGCTGAATAACGTGCTCCGTGGAATAAATATGGAGATTGGAAAGGGTGAGTTCGTTGCTATAAAAGGAGCTTCAGGTTCGGGTAAAACAACACTGTTGTCTATTCTGGGAACGTTGCTTCAACCCGATGGCGGTAGTTATTTATTGGATGATACGGAAATGACTACAGCAGGAGTCGATCATTCAATGGTTCGCAATAAACAGCTCGGTTTTGTATTTCAGGATCATCGGCTGATGCCTCAATATACTGTACTGGAAAATATTTTACTGCCAGCTTTGGCATACGCTTCACGCACTGGAAAAGAAGAAACTGAATATGCACTCAAATTGCTGGAACTAACGAATATATCCGGTGTTGCACATCAATATCCCTCAACCTTATCAGGAGGGGAAGCAAGCCGTGTGGCTGTTTGCCGGGCTTTGATCATGAAGCCCAAGCTTCTTCTTGCCGACGAACCAACCGGACAACTGGATGCCGATAATGCGTGGAATATTGCTTCGTTACTCTCGGAAATCAACCAGAATTTGCAGACAACGATCGTGATGGTTACACACTCGGAAGAAACCTCCTCAGTAGCGCACCGCATCTTAACTCTTAAAGAAGGTATTTTGAGATGAATATAAAAAATCTGGCTCGTAAGAATATCTCCTTTTATATACGCTATTATAAATTAATAGCAGTAGCTTCACTTATTACCGTTGCCGTAATCGTGGGTAGTCTGGTTGTAGGGGATTCAGTCCGGATGACTTTGGTCAGGCAGGTGGAGGAACGTTTTGGAGATACTGAAATTGTTATCTTCTCAAGAAACTCTTTTATGTCTTCCAACCTGCTTAAAACATCCCTTTTAAAAGAATCAGCCAGAGGTATCTTGCTGACAAATGGCTTTGTTTCGCAGGGACAAAAGCTAATTCCAGTATTTGTTTGGGGAGTAGACGATATGTCTATTTCCAAAGATTCTGTCATGATGAACTCTGCATTGGCTGATGAACTGAAGCAGGAAGGAACGGCTGATATCGTACTTCGTCTGCCGGCAAAAGGATTGGTTCCATCTGGTTCTCTATTTGTAACCGAAAACTACACAACCAGTCTTCGCCTATCATCTTGCGGGGTTGTGGATGCGAAATCCGGTGGCAACATCAGCATGAAAAACGAGCAAATCATTCCGTTTAATATTTTTGTAAACCGCGACAAACTGGCAGAAGTTCTTGAAGTGGAAGGGAAAATAAACCTCATACTGAACAACAAGCCCTTATCTGATGCAGATCTGGCCAAAGTCTGGGATTATACCAGTTCCGGACTAAAGGTGGACCGAAAGAACGGATATACGGAAATTACATCCGACCGGGTTTTTCTGCAGGAAGAAGTAGTGGAAACAATACGGCTAAATAACCGGGAGACAAATAGGATGTTCTCTTATTTTGCCAATTCAATAGAGTTGGACGGGGCTTCCATTCCTTATTCTTTCGTAACAGCGACAGACCGGTATAATGGAGATTTATTGAAGAAGAATGAGATTATTCTTTCCGATTATTCGGCCCGCAGGCTGCATGCCAGGGTGGGCGATACCATAAAGGTTTCTTATTTTACTTCCAAGGAATTAAAGATATTGCATACGGATACCATCCAATTTCAGGTGCGGCAAATTGTTCCATTGGCCCAATTGCGGCAAGACAGCACCTTGAGCGCCGAGTTTCCGGGCCTTTCTGATGTGGAACGGTGTACCGATTGGGATAGCGATCTTCCCATTAATATGGATCTGATAACTGATGAGGACGAAGACTATTGGAAACTTTACCGAAGTACTCCCAAAGCTATTATTGCTTACGATGCAGTGGCGAAGGAGTGGGGCAATGCTTATGGAAATGCTACAGCCGTTAGGGTGGCCAATGCGGAACCCGATCTGTCGGAACTTACTCCGGCCATATTTAGTATTCAACTTATTTCGCCCCGCGAAGCAGGATTGGATGCCGCAAAGAATGGCGTAGATTTCTCCGGACTTTTTCTTGCACTCGCTTTCTTTATTATAGTTTCCGCAATGATGCTGATGCTGATTCCGTTGACCGAAATGCTTTATCAGCGGAGGCATGAAATAGAACTGCTTCAATCACTTGGCTATACGCGGAAACGTATTGTTAAAATCCTTTGGATTGAATTGGCTCCTGTTGTACTGGTAGCATCGGTTGCCGGGGTCTTGGTCGGATTGCTATATACCAGCCTGGTGATGTGGATGCTTGGAAATGTGTGGATAGGAGCCACACAAACAGGTGGTTTTATTGTATATCCGGATTTGATTACTATACTTATTGGCTTTTTTGCAGGTATCACGCTGTCTTTGGTACTGCTTCGTCTGATGCTTGTAAAGATGATGAAGGAGAAACAGAAAGTATCCGGACGAAAAAAAGGAAGTATCCGAACTAAAAGAGTTTTGCTTATCCTTTCGGGTGTGCTGGCGATAGGTATGATAGGCATCAATGTGTTTTTTCTACATTCAGTAACCCTTTTTGTAACAACGGGAGTTGTGCTGATTGGAATGGCAGCTTTGTGGGGGGACTTCCTTATTACCCGCAATGCATCTGCTGCGAAGGATAATTTTCATGTTTCCAGCCTGACATGGTCTACCTTATATGCTGGCAAAAAGCAGGCTATGTTATCTTTTCTGGCTTTAGCAACCGGTGTGTTTATCGTCTTTTCTGTAGGACTAAACCGGAAAGGGTTTGCCGACAGTTCGCAGCTTCGTACCGGAACGGGAGGATATGCGCTCTGGTGTGAAAGCAGTGTGCCTATTTATCATTCCATGGCAACGCAGGCAGGCAGGGAAAAACTTTCGCTTACAGATTTGCCTCCTGATACGGAAATACTCCAGTGTTTACGGTATAGTGCCGATGATGCAAGTTGTCTGAATCTTAATAAAGTAAAGAACTCTACAGTGCTGGGGATTGATATGAACGCTTTGTCTGCCAGTGATTTTCAGATTGAACAAAGTTTGTATCCTCTGGAAAGAAAAGCCTTTTTCGAACAGATGAAGGCGCGTAATGATTCTGTTTATCCGGCATTAGTCGATGCCACCGTACTTACCTGGGGTTTGAGGCTAAATTTGGGAGATACCCTTTGGTATGAAGGAGACAAGGGACAACGGGTTGCCATACAGCTGGCCGGAACGTTATCTAATTCCATCTTTCAAGGGAATATTTTGATAGACCAGGCCTTGTTTCGGGAAATATGGGAGGAAACAACCGGCAGTGAGGTATTTCTTCTTAAAGTGGATGAAGCAGAGAAAGAAGAGGTTAAAAGTCTTCTCTCTCAAGCGTTGAATGAATATGGCGTGCGGATTTTAACTACAAACGACCGACTCAGACAATTCAATACCGTGACAGACACCTACCTGACCATTTTTATGACGCTTGGATGTTTAGGATTATTGCTGGGTATTATGGGCTTTGTTATCGTGATTCGTAAAAATCTTTCCATGCGGATGAGGGAAATAAATATGTACCGTACATTGGGGTTTACAGACAAGAGAATAGAGATGCTTTTGTATAAAGAAAATCTGCTTGTCCCGTTGTACGCACTTGCCACAGGTTTTATAAGTGCTTTAATAGGGGTAAGCAGTACATTTACAAATGCAGGTATTTGGATATGGTTATTAGCTTTGATCTTTATAATTGTCTTTATGGTCTTCGTATTGGTTTTTGTAAAGATATCGGTTAAAGAAGAAATTGAAAAATCAAAACGGTTGTTCGTATGAAGATATTATTTATCATACCCGGCTCCGGCGACTCCTTTTATTGCGGGAATTGTTTCCGTGATAATCTACAGGCATCGGCATTACGCAAAGCCGGACACAAGGTAATTATTATGCCGCTTTATCTACCCCTTAAACATAAATCGTTTCAGGCTGATGCCCCTTTGTTTTTCCCGGCGACTACTTTCTATACAGCACAAAAGTTTTTTTGTAAAAGAAAGATGCCCAAGTGGCTGGAACGTTTTACCGCATCGAATGCGATGTTGAATATTGCTTCTTCCATGTCGGGTACAACTTCGGCTCAAGGTGCGGAGGCGATGACATTATCCATGATCAACGGTGAGGATGCGGTGTTTCAAGAGCAGGTTTCCCAATTGATTCAATGGATCAAAGAGCAGGAAAAGCCGGATATCATCCACCTTTCCAGTTCGTTATTGCTAGGTATTGCCCGGATGATTCGCTTGCAGATGGATATTCCCATTATCTGTTCTGTGCAAGACGAAGAGGTGTGGATCGACAGCATGAATAAAAAGGATGCTTCGGCCGCTTGGCAGGGAATTATTGATAATAGCCGATATGTAGACCGATTTATTACAACCAGCCAATTCTACAAGGAGTTCATCCGGCAGCGCCTTCCTCAACTAACGGAGATAGATGTGATTTATCCCGGAGTAGACAGGCAAAAATATGCCTCCACGGGTTATCCCGAAGATCCGGTAATCGGTTTCTTCTACCGGATGAATCGTGAAAACGGACTTGATATACTGGCTGATGCGTTTATCAAGCTAAAGGAAAGGGGGACAATCAAAAACCTCAGACTAAAAATAGCAGGAGGTTATACCGGAAAAGACAAGCGCTTCATGAAGGAGATAAAGCGTCTGCTTTCGCCCTACAAAGAGGTGGTAGAGATAGTCGATGATTACAGTCTGGAGGATCATGCTGGTTTTTACAACTCAATATCCGTACTATCTGTACCTATCACCTTTGAAGAAGGAGTAGGACTGTATCTGTGTGAAGCATTTGCGGCTGGTCGCCCTGTCGTGGAGCCAGCAACCGGTTCCTTTCCGGAAATTGTGGGTGAGGCCGGTATACTGTACGAACCCAACAACTCCGACGCATTGGCAGATGCCCTTGAAAAGCTATTGACCGATAAGGAATTATATGTCAGTTACGCTGAGAAGGCTGTTGATTTATCCGCCTCACGATACAATGAACTTGTGATGGCAGAAAATTTACTCATGCTTTATACTCAATTTACAGGTAATCAATAATAATTTGTCTAACACTAATATAAATCAACATGAAGACATCAGATCAAAAAAAGAAGTTTTGTTATTTAGGAGTAGCCTTGGCTTGCCTGGTTACTGTCGAGGTAACCGCTCAATCGCCCTACAGTTGGAGAGGTCCGGAGCGTAATGGTAACTATTATGAAACCGGTCTGCTTAAAACCTGGCCAACCGAAGGTCCGGAGCTCATATGGGAAACCCTGGATGCAGGAAAAGGATATTCAAGTCCTGTAGTTTTTGGAGATCGCTTGTATGTAACCGGAATGAATGAAGATGAAACCAAGGAGATTTTCTCTGCCTATACATTGACGGGAAAAAAGATTTACGAGATTGTTTACGGTTCTCCTTGGGATAAAACCTATCCCGAAACCCGTACCACACCAACCATTGAAGGAAATAAGGCGTATGTAATCAGTGGAGCAGGTGAGATTGTGTGTATAAATATAAAAGACGGTGCCATCGTTTGGAAAGTAGATGGAGCCAACGAATTTAAAAGGAAAACCGGAATCTGGGGAACATCCGAAAGTCCGCTTGTATTCGATAACAAAGTGATTTATACCCCAGGAGGAGATGTAACAACTATGGTTGCCCTGAATGCGGAGACAGGCAAAGTTGTATGGAAAAGCAAACCATTGAGTGATAACGGCTCTTACGTTTCACCTCTGCTAATCATGAATAACGGCAAAATGAAGATCATTGCAGTTACGGGGCATAATGTGGTGGGTGTTAATCCGGAGACAGGTAACATTGAGTGGACATTTAACGATTGGGGCAGCAAGGACGCAGGAAGAGAAAACATTGCTACCAATACACCGATTTACGACAATGGATATCTTTTCTTTTCTTTTGGTTACGATATAGGAGCCTTTATGTTAAGACTGAATGTCGATGCCACGAATGCAAGCCTTGTATGGCGTAATAACGACCTAGACACTCATCACGGTGGATTTGTTTTGCATAATGGCATTGTGTTTGGTTCAAACTGGATTAATAATAACCAGGGAAACTGGGTGGCTGTTGACTGGAAAACTGGAAAGACTCTCTATGATAATCCCTGGAGCGGGGGAAAAGGTAAAGGTTCCATTGTCGCAGCAGATAACATGTTGTATTGTTACGACGAACGTCGCGGTACGGTAGGGTTGGTAAAGCCCAGTGTCGAAAAGTTTGATGTAGTAAGTGAATTCCGTGTTACTAAAGGCGAAGGACCTCATTGGGCGCACCCTGTAATACAAAACGGAGTGCTTTACATACGCCACGGCAATGCCCTGATGGCTTATAAAATCAAATAAAAATCGTACAGACTAACTTTTATAATTGAATCACAAAAGAGTTTCCGCTTTTTTGTGATTCAATTCAGATACTATTACTTAAATCGGATATTAATATGATGAAAGAATTTGTTGGCGAATTTTTGGGGACATTTATTTTAGTACTGTTTGGATGTGGTTCTGTAGCTTCGTCTGTTTTGTTTGGAGAATATAACAGTATTTTCCAGATTGGGATTGTATGGGGTATCGGTGTAATGCTGGCAATTTATCTGACCCGCCATTTATCATGCGCTCATTTAAATCCTGCTGTATCCGTAGCCATGGTAATCAGTAAAAGAATGCTTGCAAGGAAACTGCCGGTTTACTTAAGTGCCCAATTCCTTGGTGCTCTTTTAGCAGGGGGGGGTAGTTTTTATGTTATTCTCTCCTTCCATTGAGGCTTACGAAAGTAGCCGTGGAATTGTAAGAGGTACGGAGGCTTCGATAGAGACGGCGAAAATGTTTGGGGAGTTCTATTCCTTTTCTGGTTCAAAAGCTGTTGTATCTATGAATTTGGCAATGGGGGCCGAGGCGTTTGGAACATTTCTTTTGCTGTTACTAATTTTTGCGCTTACCGAAGGTTGTAACGTTGGACGTCCCAGCGATACGGTTGCACCGGTGTTTATCGGTCTCGCGGTAACATCCATAATTTGTCTGCTAGCTCCCCTCACCCAAGCTGGTCTTAATCCGGCGCGTGATTTCGGTCCGCGTATCGTGGCTTGGCTTACTGGATGGGGAAGTGCTGCGTTTCCCGACAATAACGGGGGCTTTTTCTTTGTGTACATATTGGCTCCGGTTGTTGGAGGAACAGCGGCTTCTTTGTTTTTTCTCCATATAATTGAGCCTCTAATGAAACAGACTTCAAAGGCCTGCAAATGTGATAAACATATAAACTGATAAATTAAAAAAGATGAAAACAACAAAACTTATACTTGTCGGAGGTTTCCTTGGTGCCGGAAAAACTACATTGCTTTGGTATGCAGCTCAGAAACTAATGAGAAAGGGACTTAAGGTGGGATTAATTACAAACGATCAGGCTCCCGAATTAGTTGATAGTAAACTGCTGTTCCTTAATGATATGCATGTCCTGGAGGTTAGTGGTAGTTGTTTCTGCTGCAACTTCAATGGTTTTACGAAAGCTATCCGCGAGATGCAAAAAGAAGCAGATGTCGATGTAATTATCGCTGAACCTGTAGGAAGCTGTACAGATTTATCTGCCACCATTATGCAGCCACTCAAAGAATTTTGGAACCGCGAACTGCATATCGCACCACTATCTGTTCTGGCAGATCCAAACCGTCTTGACTCCATGCTTAACGGTGGTAATGCAGGTTTGCATCCCGATGCAGCCTATATATATCGGAAGCAACTGGAGGAAAGCGATATTATCCTTATCAATAAAACGGACCTGTTGACTACAGAAGAGCTGAATCGACTGAAGCTGCGAACAGCCCAAGTATTTCCAGCAGCAACGATATTTGAAGTAAGTGCCATTGTAGGAAATGGTGTCGAACAATGGTTGGATGATGTCTTATCCCGTCGCGATGCAGGGAAGCAGATTGTTGAGATAGATTATGATATTTATGCAAATGGTGAAGCTATTCTTGGCTGGTTAAATGGAACTGTAATTATTAAGGGTGAAAATACTGACTGGGATGTTTTTACCCATAAATTTCTTGCTAGCCTTTCTTCCGAATTTAATAAGCAACGCCATTCAGTGGGTCATGTGAAAGTAATTTTAGAAAATGATAAGAAGTTTATTGTAGGTAATATTGTCGGGACTTCAAATGCTTTTTCCCTTCGTGGTTCAGTTGGACAAAGCAATTCGATCAGATTGACTATCAATGCGCGTGTTGAGATATCTCCAGAAAAACTTGATGGCATTGTGCGTAAAACTCTCGAATCGTTGACAATCGATAAATATGTTACTGATATATTGGCTTGGAAATATTTACAACCAGGACGTCCACAACCTACCTATCGTTTTACGAAAGTGCTATAAATCAGAATTATTGTTTTAATTTTGTAAAAAAAATATCGATGAATCTCTTTGACAGTTACAGCTCATTTAAGCTTATGCTAATCAGCATGGTTAGTGCTCTTTTTGTTGTTTATCCCAATATTGCCTGCCTTCCTTGGGAACTTAGTTTTCTTGATGGAGAGGAGTATACAAGACATATCGTGTTCTTTACTTTTAGATTCCTGTTTTTTGTTTCACTTATTTGGATCTTAATCAGCTTCAATTTGAGGAAAATTAAAATGCACTCTGCCAAAAAACGGTTCTGGTCCGTTTTCTCTATAACAATAATTGCTTACTTATTGTACGTAGCGATATCTTATCTATGTTGTACTAAAGCAGATTGTTTTACCAGTATTTTGTTATTCCAGTTTTTGGTGGTATGTATTGTTTGTACTTTTATAGGTCACGTTTCCTATCTTTATTCAGTACAAAGAAGGAAGGAGCAGGAAATTGAATTGCTGCGGATTGAAAATCTGGAAAGTCGCTGTAACGCCCTTGCTAACCAGATAAACCCGCATTTCTTCTTTAATTCGCTTAACGGACTTACGGCCTTGATACGAAGGCAAGATGATGAGGTAACACTGGAGTATGTGAATAAGCTGTCGGATGTTTTCCGCTATATTTTGCAGAGTGACAAGAAGGGGTTGGTTACTCTTAAAGAAGAGCTTGAATTTGTCGATGCGTTCCGTTATATGATGGAAGTAAGATTTGCAAATAAATTGGTTTTCGATATTGATATTGATGATGATATGATGAATCTCAAAATTCCCGTTCTTTCATTGCTTCCCATCATTGACAATGTGGTTGTTCATAACATGATAGACAGTCTGCATAAGATGACTATAACTTTCAGGTTTAATGAAAGTTTTGAATTGGTTGTGTCAAATCCAGTATATCCAAAGCTCACACCTCCCGTAACAAATGGAACCGGACTTAGAAATCTCGAAAATCGTTTTTTGCTATTAATGAATGAACAGATTAGAATTGAAGATAAAGGGGATACATTCAGCGTTTATTTACCTTTAAAGAGTACATTGAAATGAGGATATTGATTGTAGAAGACGAAACTGTTGCTTACGAGAACCTGGTAGATATTCTTGTCAGTATTGAGCCCGACGTAGAGGTTGTAGGTAATACTGAAAGTATATTTCAGACAGTAGAATGGCTAAAGAGAAATCCGTTACCGGATCTTATTCTGATGGATATTCATTTATCAGATGGCTTGGCCTTTTCCGTTTTTGAACATATTAAGGTTGAAATTCCTGTTATCTTTACTACAGCTTACGATGAGTATGCCATTGAAGCTTTCAAAGTAAATAGCATTGATTACCTGCTTAAACCCATCAAAGCGGAAGAATTACAGCGAGCTCTCGCAAAGTTCAGAAAATGGACGCAGTCTGACCTCATGCATTATTTTGCCAGGTATACGCAGCTTTCTGTTGAGCAAAAGTATATAGATAAACTATTGGTTCCTCTAAAAGATAAACTTCTCCCTGTAAATTTAAAGGATGTCTCCTGCTTTTATACAACCGACAGAAATACCTACATCTATATGAAAGATGGCAATATATACCCATATTCCAGAACATTGGAACAAATATACTCATTGCTAAACCCGGTTGATTATTGCAGAGCCAACAAACAATATATTATTGCCAGAGAAAGTGTAACAAATATTACCGTATGGTTTGACAGCCGACTTCTTATAACCTTGGATGTGGATGTTCCGGAGCGGATTTATATAAGCAAAAATAAAGCGGTTGAGTTCAAAGCGTGGATAGTAAATGGGATTCACTGAATCTCACAGACTTTCACGATTAGAAACTAGACGCAATACATTGCCCTACGTCATTGCCAAGCAGTTCTTTATTCAAATCCCTTAAGGAAAGTAATAGGTTTACTACGATGATCTAATTTTTTGTTAACGAATACTTATTCGTTTGACAGCTGTTAAACGCAAGTTCAACAGCTGTGTACTTTGCGTTCAACAATTGTCAAACGCAAAGTACACAATTGTTGAACGAATAGTTCCCCTAATAGAGGAAAATAGAAGTCTTAATAGAAGGAGCTAATTGATAGGGAGAAATTTTTAGTTACTCGCTATTAAAGCTTTAAAAGTGGTGGTGTTTTGCAAAATCAGCTCTAATTCCGTGATCGGGGGGATGTGACAGATGGCACATGCTGACAGATGTGAAAATGCCATCTATCATTTTATATATCTTTGTTAACCAGCTGTTTGGGTGGTAAAAATGATGGATGACAGTTTGTTTTGCAATAAATTAGTTTTGAAGCTGAGAAGTTTGTAATTTTCTATTTCCGCATCTCCGGCGAATAAATCAGTCCCTCTATGGCATCTTTACCATCGGGGGTAACAAGTGCAAACGAGAATCCCCAGCGGATTAATCTGACTTCCGGAGTTGTAAATGCTCCCACAGGGAGTTTTACGAATACGGTGTTCCATCCTTTCTTCAACTCAACGGGAATAGGTGCACGTGCGACCATGTTTTCGTTTTTAAGAGGTATTTCCTGATTGCGTACGGTATGGGTGTTTTCCCAGACAGGAGGTGCAATTTCAGCATCGTTTATCCAGATTCGGCTCTCTTTATTATCCCACTTACCCTGGCGGGGTGCAAGATCGGGTTCGGAACGGCTGTAATTCTGAAATTCAATCCAGGCTCCAACCTTTTGCACTTTGGGAGAATAGATATAGGTGTAAGCGTAGGCCGTAGAGTTGGGTTGTGGATTCTTAAACAATCCAGATACAATGGGGTCCCAAACGTGACGCAAGCAGATGCCGGATCCGTACACGGTCCGGGTGTTATAGCTTTTCCCTTCGTATGAATATGTGTCGGACAACTTATTCTCCGGAGGGAAGGAGGCCGTAAGATTGCCGGAATTTGGAAACGCGTCTGTAACTTTCCAACTGGCATCCACCTGTTTTACATAGGCAATGGGTTCGTTTTTCAGATAATTGTTCTTGTGGAAAAGAAGTCTCCGTTCAAAGTCGGGGAAATCTGATTGCGAAGGGTTCAGTTGAACGCCATTTTCCTGTATATATTTATCTCCTCCTCCTTTCCATGCACGTTCTGCAACGGCGAGCAGGGCAGGGTAGAAGTTGTTTTGTGTAAGCAGGGCATTATCATTTTCCATTATTCGATCGTTCCACATTCCCACGATCACACCCGCATATTGTTCGTTTCTTTTAGGCTGTCTTGCTATGTTGCTGTTATAGATGCCAATTAAATCGGAAAAGGTATCAAAATGGTTGATATAATGAAAACGTAAGTCGATTGCCGGTTTCCCGGGGAGTGGCCGGCCATGGTTGCTCCACATCATGATCATATCGATACCGTCGGAAGTATATTTGTATCCTGGATTCCATGAAATAACCTTTTTCCCTTTGCTGCGGATGTGGCTAACCATATCCGGTACGAAGTTAGGCATGGTGATCTTTACCTCATCCGTGCCGATATGCATCCATTCCGAATCTTTAAATACATCGCATATTTCATTCATCAACTCTTTTAAAGTCTCCAATCCTTGCGGTGTTTGCATGGAATAGCCAAATGCCCGTGTAAAGGCCTCGCTATGCCCCGGCATATCTATTTCCGGGATTACGATAATGTTGTGCTGTTTAGCAAAGGCTACCAATTCTTTTGCCTGTTCAATGGTGTAATATTTGCCGGGATGACGCGTGTAGCTGGATGGTGCATTTAGCTGAGGAAAGCGTTTGCTTTCCAATCTCCAACCCTGGTTTTCGGTTAGATGCCAGTGAAATACGTTGACTTTATAGCGGGATAAATTGACAATGTGTTTTTGTATCTCATCATAATTCATATAACTTCGTCCGATGTCGTGCATGTAGCCACGTATGGGAAAGGCCGGCCAGTCGGTAATGGTGCATGCCGGTAATTTCCCCTTATTACCTTCTGCCAACTGATGGAGGGTCTGTACAGCCCAGTAAGCTCCTTGAAGCGTTGTTGCCTGAATTGTTAGTTGCGAGGGTTCAATGTTTAATGAATAAGCCTCTTCCTGAAATTCGCATCCATCCACTTTGTCGGTCAGCTTGATACGGATAACAGCTTTTGAGGGTTTTTCGGTAACATTTCCTCCATTCATGCCAATGAAACCTCCAAGCTCTGATTTAATTGACGGATCACCAGATGTAGTGGGAGGAAGAATAAGTTGTATGGTGCGGTTCAGATTAAAAACACCCTTTCTCTTTACTATTTTTTGTGGTTGGGGTAACAGATGATCAATTCCCGCATATACCCCTTGCACTGTACACAATGCAATGAATAATAATATTATTAATTTTTTCATTTAAACAGTTCTTTTGTATGTTGAAGTTTATAAAATATATTTGTGTTTTACGACTAAATTCTTGCTATGAATGATTTAATCCGGCGATTGATTTGAAATATTGTAAATAATAATTGCAAATATATAAAATATTTATAATAACGGGAGCGGTTGGATAAAAATCGGTCTATTAGAATTTGAGCCTGAGATATAATAATTGTAGTATATTTGTACGAATATTTTACCGGATCGATAATGAATAAACAGCTCTATTTATTTATTTGCCTCCTTTTGTGCTTGTTGACGAATGCCCCTTCGGCGAGGTGTTCCGTTAATCAACAGGATACCAGGTATTATTTCCAGAGGTTGAATAGTAAAGATGGGTTGTCGCAAAATACGGTTCATGCTATTTTACAGGATAGTCAGGGTTTTATGTGGTTTGGGACCAAAGATGGTTTAAATCGGTTTGATGGTCTTACTTTTCGCGTTTTCAGAAAAGAAGGAGGTACCCTGGGGACCAACTTTATTACGACTTTGTATGAAGATACCGATGGAAATATTTGGGTGGGTACCGATATAGGGGTGTATGTCTATTCGAAAGAGACAGAGTCGTTCAGCAAATTCACAATTAATAGCAACCGGAACACGGTAATTACACAACCGGTAACTTCCATTTTGGGTGATAAAGCCGGTAATATATGGATATCCGTAGATTCGCAGGGATTGTTTAGTTTTAATAAGAAAACCCGGAAATTACAGAATTATCAGTTTAACGGCCCCGGACAAATGGTTACGGGAAATGTGACACATTTCTTGTTCGATTCAAAAGGACGTTGCTGGATCAGTTTCTATTCAGATAACTTGTATTATTCCGACGACCAGTTTAAATCTCTTCATCCATTTTCGTCGGATACGGGAGAGAAGCCTTTCCGCGACGATATTATCAATAAATTGGTGGAGGGCCCGGATAATACGTTGTTCGTGGGGTCTTCCAAAGGGGGCCTGAAGGAGATTGACATCCAATCGAACAAGGTTCGCGATTTATTGCCGATGAAAGATGGAAAGTTACCTTATGTACGCTCCATAGCATACTACACAGACGACGAGCTTTGGATAGGTACCGAATCGGGGATTTATATCTATAATTTGCTTAGCGGGAAAAGAAATCATCTTGTGCATGACGAAGCGGATTCTTATTCATTGTCTGATAATGCGATTTACTCATTATACAAAGACAAGGAAGGTGGAATGTGGATCGGGTCTTATTTCGGCGGACTAAATTATTATCCCAAGGGATACTCCTACTTTGAAAAATATTATCCCAAAAAGGAGGATAATTTCAGATTGGGAAAACGGGTACGTGAATTTTGTCAGGGGAAAGATGGTACCATATGGATTGGTACGGAGGATAAGGGCTTGTTTCTTTTTGATCCTCAAAATGGAAAAATTAAGCCTTTTGTAGACAAGTTATTGTACAACAATGTTCATGGTCTGTGCATGGATGGAAATTTTCTGTGGGTGGGCACCTTTTCCAAGGGACTCAACCGCATTGATTTACCCACCGGAAGAGTTAAGAACTATCAGAAGGGAATGAGAGAGGATGACTTGAGTTCGAATGATATTTTTTCGGTTTGTCGTTCCAGATCAGGAACATTATGGATTGGAACAACCTATGGTTTGCATACTTACGACAGAGAGTCGGATCGCTTTAAACGGGTGGAAAAGTTGACAGGTATTTTTATTTACGATATGTTGGAAGATGATGCGGGTAACCTTTGGATTGCCACCTATGCAAACGGAATATATTGCTTTAATCCAGCTAATAATATATGGAAACACTTTGTACACGAAGAAAATAATCCATACAGCTTATCCACCGACAGGGTGCTGAGCGTTTTTCAGGATACGGCTAAGCGGTTATGGTTTACCACTCAGGGAGGTGGATTTTGTATGTATGATAAGGTACATGATAGGTTTGAACATTATAATTCCGAATCTTCTGCATTACCATCCAATGTTGTTTTTAATATGGTGGAAGATAACAGCGGAAAGCTCTGGATAACGACCAACGACGGATTATTTTGTTTTGATCCCGTAACAAAGGCAGGAAAGGTGTATACCGTTTCCAGCGGGTTGCTAAGCAATCAGTTTAACTATCAATCGGCTTTCAAAGACCGTTCCGGTAAAATATATATGGGAACAATTGAAGGTTTTATCGGTTTCGATCCGGCTAGCTTTACAGAAAACAGGTATGTACCGCCGGTGGTTATTACGGATTTTCTTTTGTTCAACCGTAAGGTGCCGGTAGCGACTAAAGATTCTCCTTTACCCAAAAGTATCAGTTTGCTGGATGCCATTACCCTTAAATCTAGTCAGCATTCATTCTCATTCCGTATTGCAGCGCTAAGTTATCAGTCGCCGCGGATGAATAAGCTGATGTATAAACTGGAGGGATTCGACAAGGAATGGTTTTACGTTAGGGAAACCCCGGTAATCAATTATTCTAATCTGCCCTATGGATCCTATACTTTTCTGGTTAAAGGATCGAACAGTGATGGATTATGGAATGCTACTCCAACAACACTCGAAATACATATTTTACCACCCTATTACCTTACTTTCTGGGCATTTGCCTTTTATTTCCTGGTTGTACTGGCAACGCTTTACGGAGTTTATCGTTACCTGAAAAATCGAAGTGTACAGAGGCACCGTCTGCAAATGGAAAAGTTTGAACGGGAAAAGGAGCGCGAACTTTATAATGCTAAAGTCGACTTCTTTACTCAGGTGGCGCATGAGATCAGAACTCCTCTTACACTTATAAAAAGTCCCCTTGAAAATATTTTGAAAGAAAATGAATTTCAACCCGGAGTGGAAGAGGATTTACAGATTATGAGCAGGAACGCGAACCGGTTATTGGATCTGACCAATCAGCTTCTGGATTTCAGGAAGACAGAAAATAATGCCTTCCGGCTAACTTTTGTTGAATGTGAGATAGTAGCATTACTGAAGGATATACATGCGCGGTTTATACCGCTGGCAAAACAGAGGTGTATTGATTTTAGAATGGATATTCCGTTGGATAGCTATGTAGTTTCATGCGACAGAGAGGCTCTGATTAAGATTGTGAGTAATCTGTTTTCCAATGCGTTGAATCATGCGGGTGGCTTTATTCATGTAAAGCTTGTGACCGAAGAACCTGCCGGTTGGTTTTCTGTTGTGGTGGCTAACGACGGAGAGATTGTTCCTTCCGAAATGAGAGAGGCTATTTTTAAACCATTTGTACAATATAATGACAAAGGGAAGAAGCAGACTTCGGGTACCGGTATCGGGTTGGCTTTGGCCCGTTCGCTGGCAGAATTGCATGAGGGTACCCTGATGATGGATGAAACACTTGAACTGAACGTTTTCCGGTTAACCCTTCCGGTTCATCACAAAGAGACTATCCGGTTGAATTCTGAGGTACCGCTTGCTATGGAAGATGTACATGCGACTTCTGAGTTTATTGCTCCGTTGTATGATATTCTCCCGGTTGATCAAAAAACGAACGACATCGAACCTGAATTGTCAAACGTGCAGACGAAATCCAACGAGAGAAAAGAAGTAGTTCTGGTTGTGGAAGATAATCAGGAGATGAGAGGTTTTCTGTGTCGTCATTTATCTCCACACTACACCGTATTAGCTGCCGCTGATGGTCAGGAGGCGATAGAAATGTTGGACACAAATTATGTAAATTTGATTGTGAGTGATGTTATGATGCCGAAGATAGACGGATTGGAGCTTTGTTCCCGGATAAAATCGGATCTGTCATATAGTCACATCCCTATCATTTTACTTACAGCCAAAACCAATGTACAGGCTAAAATAGATGGAATCCGTTCGGGTGCTGATGCTTATATCGAAAAACCATTTTCCATTGAATTCTTGCTTGTCAGCATTTCTGGTATGCTTACAAATCGTGAAAAATTGCATCAGGCATTTGTAAGCTCTCCTTTTATTGGGATAAACACGCTGGCGATCACAAAAGCCGACGAGTCTTTTCTGAAGATATTGAACGAAGAGGTAGAACGTAATATGTCGGATCCTGAGTTTAATCTGGATGATTTGGCGGCAAGTATGCACATGAGCCGATCCAGTCTGAACCGTAAGATAAAAGGAATACTTGATCTTACCCCTAACGACTATATTCGACTGGAACGACTTAAAAAGGCTGCCTCTTTGTTACAGGAAGGCGAGTGTAAGATAAATGAAGTGTGTTACCGGGTAGGGTTTAATACACCCTCTTATTTTGCCAAATGCTTCCAGAAACAATTTGGCGTTTTACCCAAAGATTTTGTGAATCCCTGAACGTAAGAGCTTTTTCATCCTCATTTGATTCGATTGTTTTATAGATTGACCGGATTGTTTTATCTCAAATAATTCGAATAGGGTACTTTTGTGCAGAGCAAACACGCTGTTTCAATTTAAAAACTATATGAAAAGAGTCATGAGTCCGATCCTTATTCTCAGTATTCTTCTTTCTTGTGGCTCAGGTGTGACGGGCGATCCATTGCCTGATAATCCTGAGGTGCCAGATGTGAAAACTACCTATAGAAATCCTGTAGTCAATTTTAGTCTGCCCGATCCAACAACTATTCAGGCAGCAGATAGCTCCTTCTATTTATATGCAACGGAAGATATCCGTAATGTACCTATCCTTCATTCGTCCGATTTGGTGAACTGGACGGAAGTCGGCACAGCTTTCACCGATCAGACACGCCCCAATTTCGAACCTAAGGGGGGGATTTGGGCTCCGGATATTAATCGTATTGGAGATAAATATGTATTGTATTACTCAATGTCTGTCTGGGGTGGCGAGTGGACTTGCGGTATTGGTGTTGCAACCTCGGATAAGCCAGAAGGACCTTTTCAGGATCATGGAATGTTGTTCAGAAGTAATGAAATTGGCGTGCAAAATTCCATCGATCCTTTTTATATAGAAGAGGGCGGTTCCAGGTATCTGTTTTGGGGCAGTTTCAGAGGTATTTTTGCCATCGAACTGGCCGACAACGGACTTTCGGTTAAACCGGGTGCTGAAAAAAAACAAATTGCAGGAACTGCCTACGAAGGGACTTATATCCATAAGAAAAATGGTTTTTATTATCTGTTTGCCTCTACAGGAACTTGCTGCGAAGGTTTGAAGAGTACATATACCACAGTGGTGGGACGTTCCAGCAACTTATTTGGCCCCTATGCCGATAAAAGTGGTCAAAGTATGCTTACCAACCATCACGAAGTCCTGATTCAGAAAAACAACTCTTTCGTGGGTACAGGTCATAATTCAGAAATAGTTACAGATAAAGCCGGCAACGACTGGATTTTTTACCATGGCGTGGATGTAAAGAATCCCCATGGCCGTGTGTTGTTGCTCGACAAGGTGCAGTGGAAGGAGGGCTGGCCACGCATCGAAACAAGTTCGCCATCAGTCCAATCACTCCTGCCTGTTTTTTAATAAAGATTAATTATGAGTATTTTATTTAGAAAATTCACATTCGGAGCATTGCTAGCCTCCACGCTTACTATTTTTGGTCTGCATGCCAACAGCTATGAACCATCGCAGACCGTTGCAAGTCTTTCGTTGAAAGTACCCGGAAACAATTCTAACACGTATCCGCTTACTTTCAACAGACTTGCCAACAGTAATTTTACGTACCAGCTTACTGCTGCAGAACCATTGCCAGTAACTATTTTTCAAAAAGTAGTGGAAAAAGGACAGAAGAAAGAATTGACCGTTTTTATTACGGCATCAGACGATGTTTATCTTCATTACAGTCAGCTTCTCCGCACCGGTTATCGTCACGAAGATTGTTTGTTTTATCTGCCGGGGTTCTGGTATCGCCGCAATCTGCGGTCGCCAAAAGAGGCTCCTTCCTTCCACACGTCGGATAGTTGGACTGTAAGGGAAGACCGCCTTAGTGCTCCTCTTACGGGTATCTTTAACGAAAAAAACGGAGAATCTCTTACCATTTCACGTAAGGATGATTTTGCTCACGAAGCTTTAACCACTCATAAAGAGGGTGAAGTGGTGTTGTCCGGTAAAACATCACTTGGCTATACAGGGTTCGAGAATCAAGACGGTGTTGCTAATCTCTCTTTTGGATTTCCGTATCAGGAAACTCCCCGTAGTTACATACGGAAGTTGACTTTGGCTCCGGCAGTTAAAGCTTTTCAATATGTAAAAAAAGGAGAGACTGTTATTCTGACATGGGAGATACAGGAGAATAGGTCGGCCGACTATTCCGCTTTTGTTCAACAAATGTGGGAATATGCATACGATAGTTATCAACCTCAACCAGTACAATCACCTTATACATCGGATCGGATGAAGGAGGTCTTGAGCAATTATTTTACAGAAAGTCTGGTAACCGAAAAACCATTGGTTTACACTTCGGGTGTACACCTGCCAACCTATGATTGTACCCCCGTCGGTATTGCTGAAGTGGGTTTTGTGGGCCGTGTTCTGCTCAATGCCTATAATGCCCTGGAATATGGTGAACAACAAAAACGATCGGACTTGCCTGCACAAAGTAAAAGAGTTTTCGACAGCTATCTGGCAAATGGTTTTACTTCTGCAGGATTCTTTAAAGAGTTTGTAGATTTTAAAACAGGCTATGAAGAAAAGACTCTTAGTATTCGCCGACAATCTGAAGGTGTATATGCGATATTGCACTACTTGCAATACGAAAAAGAACATGGACGAAAGCATCCGGAATGGGAGACTAAAATGAAACATATGTTGGACATGTTTTTACGTATACAACAAGGTGACGGAAGTTTCCCCCGTAAGTTTAAAGATGATTTTAGTATAGCCGATAAGAGCGGAGGGAGTACCCCTTCGGCTACATTGCCCTTGGTGATGGGATACAAATATTTTAATGATAAGAGATACCTTGATGGAGCCAAACGTACTGCCGGATATCTTGAAAAGGAACTCATATCTAAAGCTGATTACTTTTCATCTACGCTGGATGCCAACTGCGAGGACAAGGAGGCTTCATTATATGCTGCAACGGCTACATATTATCTGGCTTTGGTTTCCAAAGGAGCAGAGCGGGAGCATTATGCTTCACTTACAAAGAGAGCGTCGTATTTTGCGTTATCCTGGTATTATGTATGGGATGTGCCTTTTGCAAGGGGACAAATGTTGGGAGACCTTGGTCTCAAAACCAGGGGATGGGGTAATGTATCTGTCGAAAATAACCATATCGACGTCTTTATCTTCGAGTTTGCGTCGGTTCTTGATTGGCTGTCAGATTATTACAAAGAGCCGCGTTTTTCAGGCTTTTCCAAAGTGATAAGTAGCTCAATGAAACAGTTACTTCCTGTTGAAGGTAATCTTTGCGGCGTCGAAAAGAAAGGCTATTATCCTGAAGTAGTACAACATACTCAGTGGGATTATGGCAAAAACGGAAAGGGATTCTATAATGATATTTTCGCTCCGGGATGGACAGTTGCTTCACTTTGGGAGCTTTACAGTCCGGGGAGATCTGAAAAATTTCTTGGAAAATAAGGAATGAAGTAAATGATAAAATAGAATTTGTCAAAATTACCAACGGTTAATTTTGGATATTCAGATTTAGTACGTGAAAAACGCCGTAGAGTTTCATCCTACGGCGTTTTTATTGTTCGCCCAGCACGAACGTATTCTAACGGGTGTAAGTCCCCAACGCGCCCTAACAGCGGGAAGCGTCCAGCCAACGACAAGGGTGTTCATCGCGAGGTGTAATCTGAAGGAAGTCTTCG
>JAQVJP010000010.1 GCA_028695145.1 Eubacteriales bacterium | reverse complement strand
AATAAAAAACCTCGTGCTGCTATAGCACAAGGTTTTTCATTTGGTGATCCACCGGAGGCTCGAACTCCGGACCCCCTGATTAAAAGTCAGGTGCTCTACCAACTGAGCTAGTGGATCATATGGCTGGGGTGGCAGGATTTGAACCTACGAGTGCGGGAGTCAAAGTCCCGTGCCTTACCGCTTGGCGACACCCCAATGAAATTTCATTAGGCTGAACCTTACGGCCCAGCGAAAGTTTAATGGGGTGGGATATGGGAATCGAACCCACGACCTCCAGAGCCACAATCTGGCACTCTAACCAACTGAGCTAATCCCACCATCTTAGGTGCGGTTGATGCCATCTGTCGCTGGCACGAACAGAATTATAAGGTCCATCAGCCATCTTGTCAAGCATTGATTTTCAAAATTTTGTATATACACTGGCACTTGTTTGCTTTTTCCATACATGATATTATAACTCAGGTATGCATTATTATAAATGCGCTACCTGATTCTAAGTAATAAAACACAACAATTTCAGGAGGTTATTTCATGAGCAAACTGATTGGTAATGCGATCTTCGGTCAGTCAGGCGGACCAACGTCAGTAATTAATGCCAGCGCTGCCGGTGTTTTTACTGAGGCACTTCGTCAAACAGGCGTAATTGAGAAGGTATATGGTGCCGCAAATGGTATCGTAGGAATTCTGAACGAGAAATTTTATGATATGGGACAAGAGGATCCTGCTGAACTCGAACTCCTCAAAACTACCCCATCATCCGCGCTCGGATCATGCCGCTACAAGCTGGCTGACCTTAAGGACGATGATACCGATTATAAGCGTATGCTCGAAGTATTTAAGAAATACAATATTCGCTATTTCTTCTATAACGGTGGCAACGACTCCATGGATACCTGTAATAAAATTTCCAAGTTCATGCAGCAGTCAGGATACGAGTGTAACGTTATTGGCGTTCCTAAGACAATTGATAACGATCTCTTCGGCACTGATCACTGTCCAGGTTTTGCTTCCGCGGCTAAATACATAGCAACTACAACCATGGAAGTTTATCTCGATGCTCGTGTTTATGACACAGGTATGATTACTGTTATTGAGATCATGGGTCGTCATGCCGGCTGGCTGACAGCATCAGCTGCTTTGGCAGCGCATAAGGGCCATGGTCCTGATCTGATTTATCTGCCGGAAGTTGATTTTGATCTTGATAAAATGCTCGCAGACGTCAAGAAGGTTTATGCTAAAGAAAACAAAGTTATCATAGCCGTTTCAGAAGGCGTACAGACCAAAGAAGGCAAATTCATTCCTGAACTGGTAGGCGAAGTATCTGTTGACGCTTTTGGCCATAAGCAGCTTGGTGGAACAGCAACTGTTCTGGCTAATTATCTCAAAAAAGAAATCGGCTGTAAGGTTCGTGGTATCGAACTGTCACTTATGCAGCGTTGTGCGGCTCATCTTGCTTCCAAAACAGACGTTGAAGAGTCTTTCCTTGCAGGTCAGACCGCTGTAAGATGTGCTGTTGATGGCATGACAGATTATATGGTTGGTTTCCAACGTCCAGAATCTGGTGAGTACAAGTGCGAAATCAAACTGATTCCGCTCGATGATGTGGCCAACACCGAGAGCAAAGTACCACTTGAGTGGATCAACGAAGAGGGCAATTTTGTTAATGAGAAATTCATTAATTATGCTCTGCCTCTGATACAGGGAGAATCCAAGATCGCTATTGAAGACGGTCTTCCCCGTTTCGCGAAACTTAAGAAGGTTCTGGCAACCAAGTAATTAATCAATAAATTCCTAAGCAAAAATCTTTTAATCAAGGCCGGTTAATAATAACCGGCCTTGATTTTTAAACGCTATTTTCCCTAAGATATTATTTCTTTTTACCAGGTTTGTTCCCGTATTCTCTTCTTGGTGAGGTATTGCTATTACTATTACGGCGCGGACGGCCTCTTGAACTATCAGAACCGTTTTTATCACCCGGTCTCACCTTCCTGGTATATCCTGCACCTCGACTGGTTTTTGCTTTTTCAGCTGCAGGTGCCGGCAAACGTCTGCGCAGAACATCAGCCGATGCAATAGAGTATCCGAAGAAACCAAGAATTGAACCAATCTCATAGTATTCTCCATGGGCAAAAGCCGTCAACTCAGCCTGATCAAGACAGATTTTCTGACCTTTCATAATTTTCGGGTCAACTTGAACAGCTACTATTTTGGCAATGAACAGATCATGCGAGCCAAGTTCAATAATCTGGGCAACTCTGCAGGAAATAGTCAATGGACTTTCTTTGACTGCAGGAGCCAGTGGCAGAGCTTCCGCTTTGACAGCAGTCAATTTACATTCTTTGAACTTATCAACATCCTTCCCCGACTTAACACCGCAAAAATCTGTTGCCCACAGCAGATCCTTACTAACCAGATTAACGGTAAACTCGCGAGTTTCCTTGATTTGTTCATATGACCAGCGTTCTTTTCTCACGGCGATTGATAACATTGGCGGATCAGAACAAACAGTACCGGCCCAGGCTACAGTTATTAGATTATTCTGTGGTCTCTGGCCATCAGGTTTACCGCTACATCCCACGAGAACAACAGGAACCGGAGCCAGCAAAGTAGTTGGCTTAATAGATATCTTTTCTCCTGGTTCAACTTTTACCGGTATATTTTTATTTACTGGACGTCTATTTTTTTTCTCATATTCTGACATAGTATTTTTCTCCTCACATATACTCTATTCAAGACCAAACATTTCATGGTTCAAAAGATATTCCTTAATATCCAGACCACCATTAAATCCGGTCAACCTGCCATTTTTGCCGATAATTCTGTGGCATGGCACTACAATTGGCAAAGGATTGGCGCCACAGGCAGCGCCAACAGCACGTGTCAAAACTCTTGCCCGATCACTGTTTCCAGATATTTTAACCGCCAAATCTTCATAAGTAGCCACAGCACCATATGGTGTATCCAGAATCGCATTCCAGACACTATTTTGGAAATCACTGCCGCTATTTAGCTTCAAAGGCAAATCAAACTGCCGTCTTCTCCCTTCAAGATATTCGAGTATTTGCCGACCCGCGGCTGCAACCGGTGACGGTAAAATGTATTCACTATTGATCCATGATTCTGCCGCTGTTGTTACAGGGAGAGCGGGCGGTTTTTTCATAAATCCGGTATTCTCATCAAGCAGTTTGAGCTTCTGAGCATGCCACACATAATTGAAAACGGCAATCTCTGTACCACTTCTGACAAAATCAATAGATTTTATTCCATCCCTATCTCCACTGACCGCAATCCAGCCATATTTAAAACTGGTAAAAGCTACACCCACATCTTGTCGACGGCAACAATCGGTCCGGTACAGCCAAACATCACTGTGAAGCTGACTATCAGGATATCTAAACGCACCTGGTACACGTCCGACAAACAAATAGCCTGACCTGCTAAGTGCCTCCTGGCCGGCAGTTTGGTCAGACAATATCAGCCAGGACACTGAAAAACTATCAACAAACATTTTTTCAACAGCCAAGATAAGATTCAACCAAATTTCAGTTGATGCATTTTCAAACAGGAAACACGCGGCAACTTGCACCTGACAAGAATCAAAACGATCATGTAAAAACCAGACAATAGCATAAGGCTGCTCTGCTTGAGAATCTGAAGCCAGCCAGGCAGCATCAATAAATATATCTGCATTAGATTTGGCATTATGCAAATATTTTAAGACATTAACCGCAGATGAACTTATTTCTAAGCCCTCTAAACGCTTAATATCCTTCTTATGCAATCGCTTGATTTCCGTAATCATAATTCTTACGTCCGATCATTCTCCTGTACCTGCATCCATGATGCCGGCTCAGCTTGCACATATGTTCTATAATCGAAACACAAACCATTGTCCTGCATTATCTCACTCGTCTCACTGAGCTGCCAGCCCTTCTGATTATCGAGTGGTACTAAAAAACAATCAGGGTTATCACCTTCAGCGTAAACATAAGTAATATAGGCTCTCTTACAATAAGGCAGCAACATTTTATAAACACTGGCACCGCCAATCACAAAAACATCTGAATCAGTAATCTCAGCTGTTTCCTGAAGCTGATTAAGAAGCATAAATAATTCGTCTCTATTGTGGCAAATAGCAGCGCCTTCAATATTTATACTGTTTTGTCTGCTAAGCACAATATTACGCCGGTTTTTTAATGGTTTACCACCGGGAAAAGTCTCCATAGTTCTGCGACCATATATTACTGTTTTGTCTGTGGTCAATTGGCGAAACCTTTTTAAATCTGTGCTGATACGAAATAGCAGATCATCATTGCTGCCAATTGCCCAATTTTTGTCAACCGCTGCGATTAGATTCATTAACTCCTCCTTGCCTGTTGCCATATAGGTATATTCTATCAGATCGCGACTGGAATTTTGCCAATTTTACCACTGTGCTGATAATTATCAAGCATAAAACTATCAACAGAAAAATCATAGAAGTTTTTAATCTCCGGATCGATTATCAGAGCCGGTGCTTCATGTACTTCTCTTGTTATTAATTCTTCTACCATAGGGATATGGCGATCATAGATATGTGCATCTGCAATGACATGCACAAGCTCACCAACTTCAAACCCACTAATCTGGGCGAACATATGAACGAGAACCGCATATTGCATAACATTCCAACCGTTTGCTACCAGCATATCCTGAGATCGTTGATTCAAAATCGCGTTTAATTTCGAACCGCTAACATTAAAAGTCATACTATAGGCACATGGATACAGTTGCATCTCATGCAGATCCGCATGAGTATATATATTCGTCATTATTCTCCTGCTGGCGGGATTATTCTTAAGATCAAAAATTACTCGATCCACCTGATCATACATACCTTCAGAATACTGATGCTTCTGAGCAAGTTGATATCCGTAGGCTTTGCCAATCGTTCCATCGTCATCAGCCCACTGATCCCATATTTTACTATTAAGATCGGCAATTCTGTTTGATTTTTTCTGCCAGATCCAAAGAAGCTCATCAACAGCCGCCTTGAAATTCTGATATCTTACTGTGATAATAGGAAACTCACGACTCAAATCATAACGATTAACCAAGGCAAAAGCCTTACGGGTATAAGCTGGTGTACCATCTTCCCAATGCGGCCGAACTTCCTCTCCTGTCTGGTCATATCCATTTTCAAGGATATATCTGCAATTCTCAATAAATATCTGGTCAGCATAACTCATAATTAATTACCTCATAACAAATCCGGCTTACTCTTTTACAGCCAATTATACTTGACATCGAAACAATTTCAAAGTAAAATTGTGAAGGCTCAACGGGGTGTGGCTCAGGTGGTAGAGCGCTTGGTTCGGGACCAAGAGGCCGGAGGTTCAAGTCCTCTCACTCCGACCAATACAGGAACAGTCCTTAGATGGCTGTTCCTTTTTTTGTTTTTCTCATATCATTAAACCATATTGAAATCAAGCATCTCAGGAAATAACAGCAGCCGGTTTCACATTCAAAACCAGCTGCTGATAACATTAACATAACAATATAGTAATATTACTTATTGATTCTATCTCTTACTTCCTGCTGCATCTTCGCGATCAGCTGATCATGAGTCATAGATCCAAGATCACCATGCAGTCTTGATCTCACAGCCACGGTCTTGTTCTCTACTTCCTGATCACCAAGCACCAGCATATAATGAACCTTCTCCATTTGGGCTTCTCTGATTTTTTTACCAATCTTCTCAGCTCTATCATCAACCTCAACCCTGATATTGGCCTCTTTAAGGACAGCAGCCAGTTCATGTGCGGCATCTGCATGCTTCTCAGAGATAGCAAGTATTCTGGCCTGCTCTGGTGCAAGCCATAGCGGCAGCGCACCGGCATATTTCTCAATCAGCAGAGCTAAGGTACGTTCATAACAGCCAATAGAAGTTCTATGAATTATATACGGATGCTTACGTTCACCGTTGCTATCAGTATAGAACATACCAAAACGTTCAGCCAATTGGAAATCAATCTGAATTGTAATAAGAGTATCTTCCTTACCAAATACATTCTTAATCTGAATATCAAGTTTAGGTCCGTAAAAAGCGGCTTCACCCGTGGCAGTCTCATAATCAAGACTCATTTTATCAAGTATCTGTTTCATAGTATCTTGAACAGCTTCCCATTGAGCCGCATCACCAATATATTTATCCGTTTTCGCTGGATCCCATAAAGAGAAACGATAACTGACATCATCATCAAGTCCAACCGCTTTCAACATGAAGTTGGCAAGATTAAGAGCTCCACTAAACTCCTGCTCAAGCTGATCAGGAGCACAAACAAGGTGCCCTTCAGAAATGGTAAATTGACGAACTCTGATCAATCCATGCATCTCTCCTGACGATTCATTTCTGAAAAGGGTCGAAGTTTCAGCGTATCTGATAGGAAGATCGCGATAACTGCGCGTCCTTTGCAAATAAGCCTGGAACTGGAACGGACAAGTCATCGGCCGTAAAGCCAGAACTTCTTCTTCATCAGCTTTATTTTCGTCACCTATAATAAACATACCATCACGATAATGCTGCCAATGCCCACTGATTTTATAAAGATCAGATTTAGCCATAAACGGGGTTTTGGTAATCAAGTAACCACGCTTCTCTTCTTCATCTTCAACAAATCTCTGAAGTATCTGCAATGTCTTCGCGCCTTTGGGCAGCATTATCGGCAATCCTTGTCCGATATAATCTACAGTTGTGAAGAAACCAAGCTCACGACCAATCTTATTATGATCGCGCTTCCTTGCCTCTTCAAGTTTCTCAAGATATTCCTTGAGCTGTAGCTTATCAGGGAAGCTTGTTCCATATATACGCTGCAGCATTTTATTTTTCTCATTACCACGCCAATAAGCGCCTGCCACCTGTGTAAGTTTAAAAGCCTTTACCTCTCCGGTATTGTCCAGATGAGGTCCTGCACATAGATCAACAAAATCGCCTTGTTTGTAAAAAGAGATAGTCTCGCCTTCAGGCAACTCATCAATTAATTCAACCTTATAAGTCTCGCCTTTCTCAAGCATAAGCTCGCGCGCCTCTTCGCGAGATAGCTCGAAACGTTCAACCTTAAGCTTATCTTTAACAATTTTCTTCATCTCAGTTTCAATTTTTTTGAGATCATCAGTGGTAAATGTACCATCATAATCAAAATCATAGTAAAAACCATTATCTATGGCAGGTCCAATCGCTAATTTGGCCTCTGGAAATAGACGCTTAACAGCGTGAGCCATAATATGTGAACTTGTATGACGGAAGGTCTGTCTATAGACCGGATCTAAAAAATCTGACATATTTGCCTCCATTGAAGTAGATTTACTTCAGAAAAATTTCTATCTTTTCTGAACTTTCATCCTTCATAATAATACACCTAATCTAACTTGACAACTACAATAGAGTCTTCGATCAAATCGTAACGATTTTGCTTAATACCTGGAACCTTCATGATATCTGTCGTTTCTGCAAACAAACCATGCTCTTCACGATAATCAATAATCAGCTTTGCTGTTGCCGGCCCCACTCCTTGTAGTGTTTCAAGCTCAGCTGCATCTGCTGTATTAATATTTACCTTTTTGTGCAGTATATCCATTTCATTATTCTGCTCAACCGGTGAGAAATAACTTGAAGGAACCGGGTTATTCTGCCACTCATCTTCAGTAGGTATTCTAATCAGCTGATAAGGATCAATCTGGCCGGCAAGATTAATTTTATCGTCGGCTGCCTCTTCAAGAAATCCGCCTGCCATTTCAACAAGCTGATAAAGACAAGTATTATTATCAATATGATATATTCCCGGTTTAGCAACAGCGCCAACAAGATAGACCGGTTCATATTCGTTACTCTTGTCTGATTCACCCTCACAATCTGTGTCAACCTCCTTGAAATCATCATTATGTCCGACAATAGTCGCAGCCTCATCATTTTTCTCAATTTCATTTTCCACCTGAGATTTTGTTGTTTCAGCACTAATTTTATCTGATGAGGTGATCACTTCTACTGCTGAATTATCACGACGTGTGATTTGCCATATCAAAGCAGATAGAATTAGGGCAACAAAAATAATTAACCACTTCTTCAGTTGTTGGGAATTTTTACTCATTTATAATCCTCCCACCGAGCTAATGTTTACATTCAATCTCTGCTATTTGATTTTTGCATAAAAAAAGAAGCGGCAAAACCGCTTCCTTTAAACAAAATTCGACAAAATCCGACAAATATAAAACCACAATTACTGAAGTCTGCTACGTTGCCAGAGTTTTTCCAAGCTGTAGAAATCTCTCTCTTCTTCATGAAAAACATGTACTACGACATCTTCAAAATCAAGTAAAACCCAACGACCGGTACTATACCCCTCAACATGATCCGGTACTCGCTGCCAATTGTTTTTCATCTGCAGCTCCACCTCACCGGCAAGAGCCCTTATATGTGTCACCGATTGTCCAGTCGCGATTACAAATCTATCAGCAAGTATTGTCTTACCTTCAACATCAATAATTCTGACATCATGAGCTTTCTTGTTTTCAAGAATTTCAGCTATATTCTTAGCAGTTTGTTCAGCTGTCAATTTATCACACTCCTTAACTTATAATTACATAATGCTTGCTTATTCTAATATTGTTCAGCAATTATCTATTAATACGACTATTATCACCGATTTCTCAGACAAATACAACTATCACCATTTTTATCAGCGCAAGCTATCTACAGCCGCCAATGCATATGGATGAGATAATTTACTGCTGCGCCTAAGATAAGCTTCTACCTCTGACAAACACAGCAGCATAGCTCTATTCAAATTACTAACGGCAGCCTCTCTTATCGGATCAAGATCATCATAAGTTCTACCAAGTTCAATTTTATCAGCAAGAAATATTATTTTATCCAGACGTGTCATATCGGAACAGCCTGTTGTGTGATAATGAATCGAACGCAGTACAGCCGGATCCGTAACGCCAAACAAATCTCTGGCCATCACAGCTCCTGCCGGTCCATGTGCTAAATCATCTTCAAGTAGAAGGTCATCTCCAGCAGTTTGAGCATAGCCTATCAACTCATCATGAGGCAGACATTTGGCACAATCATGCAGTAATCCCGCAGTAGCGGCCTGCATCAAGTCAACATCATGCAGATCAGCAAGCATCAGCGAATATAACATAACATTAGCTGAATGAATCATTCTCTTATGATTTAGATATGGCCAAATTTCCCGTTCAAGCGAAGCCAGTTTGATACGATCATTTTCAGTCAATTTCTGATAATACTTCAGCAGAGAATAAAAACCATTGTGGCTGATAACTGATTCAGCGCCCTTGGGAACAAGTTTTTGCCATTTGGTACCAGATATTATTTTTTCACGTAATTCGGTACTGGACAATTCTATTTGCGGTGCGGCGAACAGATCAATTATCGTATTAAATTTCTTCGACAATCTATCTGCTTCCTGCTTGACACGCTCATGATCATCACCACCACGAACAGCTAACAACATCTTACATTCAGCAAGTAAAGCCGCAGGTTCATGCCATTTTTCCAGATCATTAATAATATCTGAACCATACACCAAGCTTATTTCCACGTCATCATGATATTTCGCTTTTACCATCATAACTGTATCAAGCGTATATGAACGACCTTCCTTAAGGATCTCAAGCTCAGTAACCTCGGTATGAGCCACATCCCTTAAGCTCTTTCTGGTCATTTCATAACGGTAAATAGCCGGCATTACAGGTTCTGACATCTTATGTGGCGGTGTTCCGGCTGGTATAACAAGAATACTATCTATTCTTCCACTATCTAATGCGGAAGTAATCAAAGTTAAATGCCCATTATGAAACGGATCGAAGGTTCCACCACAAATGCCAATTCTTATCATAAATACCCTATCCCAGTTCTTACAAATTATCTTTACATCTCTGATGGCCAAACAACAAATTCAGAATCAGCAAGTTCTGCCAATATCAGTCCTGTAGTGAGCCTTATCGAAGCTTATTTGTTGAACAAACTCATACGCACGATCTATTGCCTGCTCTTTTGTCTCAGCGATAGCCGTCACCCCAAGAACTCGTCCGCCAGATGTAACAACATTGCCATTATCCACCTTAGTACCGGCGTGGAAAATATAAACATCAGTCATTCGATCAGCGCATTCAAGTCCACTAATTGTTTTGCCGGTGTTATAACTGCCAGGATAACCTCCTGACGCCATGACAACTACACAAGCATGCTTATCACTCCAGACAATCTCCTGGCTGCCAAGACTATTATCCATACAGGCTTCAAAAATATCAAGCAAATCACTCTTAAGTAAGGGCAAAACAACTTGCGCTTCCGGATCGCCAAACCTCGCGTTATACTCAATCACTTTTGGGCCATCCGCAGTCAGCATCAAGCCGAAATATATAATACCGGAAAAAGGACTGCCCTCACTGCGCATAGCATCTATAGTCGGCTGAAATATTTCATCATGCATTCGTTTTATATCCTGATCACTCAGCTCCGTACCCGGTGCTATTGCTCCCATCCCGCCGGTATTAAGTCCCTTATCCCCGTCAAGCGCGCGTTTATGATCACGCGAAGAAACCATTGCTCTGACGTTTGTGCCATCGGCAAAAGCCAGAACAGTCAATTCAGGTCCACGTAAAAATTCTTCAATGACTACTGTGCGACCGGCATTCCCAAATACGCCCTCGCTCATCATACCTTTTACTGCTTGTTTGGCCGTCTCACGGTCCTCGGCTATAATAACACCCTTGCCAAGCGCCAGTCCATCAGCCTTAATAACTACCGGCATTTGGCAATTATTAACATAATCAAGAGCTGCCTGCTGATCCGAAAAAATCTCATATGCAGCCGTTGGGATATTATATTTCTTCATCAAATTCTTGGCAAAAGCTTTGCTCGCTTCGATCCTCGCAGCCGCGGCATTGGGACCAAAAGCCTTGATACCGGCTGCCTGAAGCATATCAACCATACCCATTGCCAACGGATCATCAGGCGCTACTACGACCAGATCAATTTTCTCCCTAAGAGCAAAATCTCTGACGCCTTCCAAATCCGTTGCCTTCAGAGGCACATTTTTTGCCAGAATAGCTGTACCCGCGTTACCGGGAGCACAAAACAGTTCAGATATTCTACTGCTCTGTGATAATTTCCAGACAATAGCATGTTCACGGCCACCGCCGCCTACAACCATAACTTTCATAATGCTAAAACCGTCTGTCTGCTAAACAGCAGACAGACAGCAGCTCCTTTCGCAAATATATCAATGTCTAAAATGTCTGATTCCTGTCATTAACATCGTGATGCCATGTTTATCGCAAGCATCGATTGACTCCTGATCACGAATAGATCCGCCAGGCTGGATAATAGCTGTGATTCCTGCCTCTGCAGCCGCTTCAACGGTATCGGCAAATGGGAAAAACGCGTCAGAACCAAGAATCGATCCGCGAGCTTTTTCACCGGCGTTTTTGATCGCGATTTGTGCTGAAGTTATACGATTAGGTTGTCCGGGGCCTATGCCTACTGTCTGACGATCTTTTACCAGGACAATAGCATTTGATTTAACATGTTTTACCACCTTCATGGCAAATATCAGATCTGCTTCAAGAGCAGCATCAGGCTTCGTATTTGTTGGTATGCCAATTTCATCACTGTTTAACACAGTTGTATCCTGATCCTGTATCAACAAGCCACCGTAAACTTGCTTGAGCATAATCGAGTCAGCCTGATATGGCTGTGCACAATCAGGCAGTTCAAGCAGACGCAGATTTTTCTTGCTGCTTAGCAGCTCGAGGGCATCATTATCAAACGAAGGCGCAACTACAACTTCAAGGAAAACAGGCATCATTTCCTTAGCAACTTCAAGGGTTAGCGGTCTGTTCAGCGCAACGATTCCGCCGAAGATTGAAACTTGATCAGCTTCATATGCCTTACGCCAGGCAGTAAGAAGTTCATCAGCACAGCCTACACCACATGGATTTGCATGCTTGATAGCTACCACTGTCGGTTCAGTAAACTCTTTTAGAAGCGCAAGCGCAGCGTCCGTATCTGCAATGTTGTTATAAGACAACTCTTTACCGGATAATTGTTTAGCCTGTGGCAACGAACCGGCAACCGGTAGCGATTCACGATAAAAAGTCGCACGCTGATGAGGATTCTCACCATATCTCAGTTCGCTGACTTTATCATACGTAACTGTCAGCTGCTCGGGCAATCCAGACATTTCAGCCGGACTCTGTTTCAAGAAATAGGACGCGATTAACGCATCATATGCAGCAGTCTGCTCAAACACTTTGCGTGCGAGATAGAACCGTGTCGCCGGTGTCGTATCGCCCTGAGTTTTAATCTCTGTAATAACACGTTCGTAATCAGCAGGATCAGTTAATACTGTGACGTCATTGTGATTCTTAGCCGCAGCTCTCAACATGCTTGGACCGCCAATGTCAATATTTTCTATACACTCTTCAAAACTAACATTAGGCTTCTGAATTGTCGCTTTGAAAGGATAAAGATTAATTACAATAAGATCTATGGTCTCAATTTCCAGCTCAGTTAGCTTATTCATATGTTCTTCATTATCACGTATGGCCAGAATACCACCATGGATTCGCGGATGAAGAGTTTTGACTCTACCATCAAGACATTCAGGGAAACCTGTAATATCAGAAACAGCTTTCACAGGCAAGCCTGCTGCTGCAATGGCGGCAGATGTACCGCCGGTAGATATAAGTTCAATCCCAAGACTATGAAGTTCTTTTGCCAGTTCTACGAGTCCGGCCTTATCGGATACACTTAATAGCGCACGTTTAATCATTTGATTTCTCCTCCTATAATGTAAGTTTGTCTTCCTGAAATCCTGACTCTTCCTGCTGCAATCAACGCAACCGCCTGCGGCAGAATTATTTGTTCAGCTTCCTGCATAATTCTTAATTGAAGAGTTTCAGGAGTATCCCCGGACTTCACCTCTACAGCCTTTTGCAAAATTATCGGTCCTGTATCATATTCTTCATCGACATAATGCACCGTAGCGCCACTGACCTTGACACCATATTCAAGTGCGGCTCTATGCGGTCTTATCCCGTAGAGGCCATGCCCGCAAAAAGCTGGTATCAGCGAAGGGTGAATATTGATTATCTTATTTTCATACATACGTACGAAACGGCTGCCAAGCAGACTCATGAACCCTGCCAGAACTATCAAGTCAATATTTTTGTCAGCAAGAGAAGTCAGTAGAGCCTCATCATAAGCTTCCTGACTATTGAAGTCTTTGCGGTTAACAACCATACAATCAATGCCTGCTTTTTCCGCTCTTTGCTGAGCTCCTGTATGGTACTTGGATGCGATAACGCAGCATATTTCAATATCCCTCAGCGAATTATCAGCAATTCTATCGATCAGCGCCTGAAGATTGGTGCCGCCGCCGGAGACAAACACAGCCAGTCTAAACATCCTTATCAACTCCTGTATTTGCTTTTGCCTCACCAAAAAACCGTTTCTGATCAATAGTTTTAAGGATTGATTCCTGACGATGAGGTACACCAGCAGGAAATTGGCCGTCAAAACAACCGGTACAATGGCCGCAGTGCAGACCGGCAGCAGATTCCTTAAGTCCATCAAGTGAGAGAAAAGCAAGTGAATCAGCGTCAATCATCTCACGAATTTCTTCCTGAGTCATATTGCAGGCTGATAGTTCCTCCTGGGAAGGTGTATCTACCCCATAGAAACACGGATAAAAAACTGGAGGAGATGCTATGCGCAGATGAACTTCAAGAGCACCGGCATTTTTAAGCAAGCGAATAATGTGCCTTGTAGTTGTTCCACGAACAATGGAATCATCTATCATTACTATTTTTTTGCCGCTGACAGCCTCAGTCAAAGCAGCAAATTTCATAGCTACAGTCAATTCGCGTTGCATTTGTGTTGGTTGGATAAATGTACGGCCGACATATCTATTTTTTAGCAGTCCCTGACCATAAGGAATCCCCGCTTCCTGTGCGAAACCTATAGCTGCTGCTAAGCCGGAATCCGGCGCGCCAATAACAACATCAGCATCGCACGGGGACTGTCGTGCAAGTAGTTTACCAGCCATATTTCTGGCAGCGTAAACATTGGCGCCATCTATTGTGCTGTCAGGTCTGGCAAAATAAACAAATTCAAACAAGCACAATCGACCGTTATTTGCATAAGTCTCAGGATTAAACTCATCATCAACAGTCATTATCGTTTTGATACCATTTGCTGATATACTTATAAGTTCACCTGGTCTGACATCTCTTATGAATTCACCACCAACAGAATCAATGGCACAACTCTCAGAAGCCAGAATATAAACATCATCCAACCTGCCAAGACACAAAGGCCTGATACCGTTTGGATCGCGGAATCCAAGAACTTTTCCCGGAGTCATCATAACAACTGAATAAGCTCCGCGTATATCTTTTATCATCATTTTGACAGCATCTTCTACACTATCAGTTAGGATTCGGTTCCTTGCCAGAAGAGATAACATAACTTCAGCATCAGAACTCGTTTGGAAGATCGCGCCTTTTTCCTGTAAATCCTGTCGCAACTCATCGCTGTTGTTTAATGAACCGTTCAAAGCAAGAGCCATCTGGCCTGCCCGGTATTTAATCAGCATAGGTTGTGCGTTCTCGATGCCGGGATCATCCTGGGAGGGATAACGGACATGGCCGACAGCGGCATGCCCCTGCATCATATTCAACATCACATCATCGAAGCCCTCTACCAGAAGTCCTCTGTGGCGTTGACACAAAATTGTACCACTGTTGTTAACAGCGATACCTGCACTGTCCTGACCGCGATGCTGCAAGGCAAACAGGCCATACCAGGCCAATTTCGAAGCATCCATACGGCGACCGCTGACGTCCAGCGCGGCAAACACACCGCATTCATCATGAAACATAATGATCTCCTTCTTTACTTATATATTTTTATTTCTGACTGATATTATATACCTGATTTAGCAAATATATGTTATCAGCGCAGTTCCTTCAGTTTGTCCTGCAGTCTTTCATTTCTGGCAGCAACCGCAGCAGCAAGATTTTCTTTATATTTTGTCAGTCTTTCTGCTAATTCTTCATCTGCGCCGGCCAAAATCTGAGCCGCAAGAACTGCCGCGTTAGCAGCACCATCAATCGCAACAGTTGCCACTGGAATACCTGCAGGCATTTGTACAATGGCATAGAGTGCGTCCTGCCCGTTAAGAGCACCTCCACGAATTGGTACACCTATTACCGGTAAAATTGTATAGGCAGCCAGAACACCTGGCAGATGAGCAGCCAGACCGGCAGCAGCGATAACTACGCCGAACCCATTATCTCTGGCGGTTTTGGCCAGTTCGGCTGCTGCGTCCGGTGTTCTGTGTGCGGAGCAAACCTGTGCTTCATAAGACAGGCCAAGATCCTGCAGCATCCTGAAGCAGGACTCCATCACCGGGAAATCCGAATCACTTCCCATAACGACCAATACACGTTTAGACATAAATTCTCTCCCATTTAAGCATAATTATTTTTATTTACGAACAACATTAATAGTATCAAGCGTCTCGAGCATAGTCAATCAGGCTTACATTGTACAATTCCTGCATCATATGACGGTTCAATAATCTGCCCGGGCTCTATTACAAGGAAATCTTCCTCTGGCCAGATACCATCTACAAGATTACTTACCAACCTCAAACTGCCAGCTGTTTCTGTAAATTTCCAGCCGCAGTAATTGGCACAATCACGACTTAAATGACGCCAGTCATCATGTTCTTGCTGCGTTATTTCCAAGTCTTCCTGCTCAATAAAACAAGCCTCCTGATACTTATCCATCCAATTTTTCTCTTCCTCAAGCAAAAATTCAGCTGTCTCCTCATCTTCATACTTATTTATATAATATTTTTTAAGGAATTCAGCACGCTCACGTCCTGGCATATTTCCTGTTGCCAGCCAACCGCCACAATACCAGTACACTCCCGGATGTTTATCGAAATAATCCCTGTATTTATTCTTATCGCCAAGAAAAATCGTAATACAATCATGAGCTCTCGGCACAACAATTCTATGATATTTACTGGTAAGACCTGCAATCCCGTTGCTGCACAAACCATAACCCAACAAAATCGCGTCATAATATAATTGTTGTCCGGGATCCTCAGCGTTTTTCTCCGCCAGTTTATCAGCGATATCTATCTGTTCCTGCAATTGTTTGCGTAATGTATCCGGTTCATTATGCAGACCTTGCCGCAAAAACACCGGAAAAAGCTCATGCCGTGATTTTGCGGCCACCTGTGAGAACTCGCGCCAGAGAACATGACAGGCCAGCAGCAAATAATGCTGCTGGCCCGGAATACCTTGATTTAGTAATTTTATATCCTCAGAAGCTTGTGGGTCTTGTTTATTACTCATTACAAACACCTTAAATACAGCTTATTTTTCGTTTTTCATTCCCGAAAGATAAGCATTAATGAAACCGTCAAGATCTCCATCCATTACTGCGTCTACGTCACCCTGCTCATAACCTGTACGATGATCCTTGACCATGGTATAAGGGCAAAATACATATGATCTGATTTGGCTACCCCAGGCGATTTCCATCTGGTTGCCCTTCAAATCTTCAATTTTATCCATCTGAGCGGCTCTGGCCAGAGCGAAAAGCTTAGCTTTTAGCATGTTCATAGCCGTTTCTCTGTTTTGAACCTGAGAACGTTCAGTCTGGCAGGAGACAACAACACCGGTTGGCAGATGTGTCAACCTTATTGCTGACTCTGTTTTATTAACATGCTGCCCACCCGCGCCTGACGAACGGTAAGTATCTACGCGCAGATCTTCACTTCTGATGTCTATCTTTATGGAATCATCAAGTTCTGGCATTACCTCCAAAGAAGCGAAGGATGTATGTCTTCGGCCGGACGAATCAAAAGGTGAGATTCTAACCAGTCTATGCACACCCATTTCTGATTTCATATATCCATAGGCATTGTCACCAATAACCATAAAAGAAACACTCTTAATTCCAGCCTCATCACCATCAAGTATATCGAGAAGTTTAATCTGGAAATCATGATCCTCTGCCCAACGCGTATACATACGGTAGAGCATTTCTGTCCAATCCTGAGCCTCAGTCCCGCCGGCACCGGCATGCAGTGTCAAAATAGCGTTACTGTTGTCATGTTCACCGGTAAACAAAGTTTCCAGGCGTATTTTTTCGAAATCAGTCTGCCATTTTTCCAAACCCTCGGCTAACTCCTCAACCAGACTGTTATCTTCAGCCTCAATCCCAAGCTCACAAATTACCTCAAGATCCTCATTCTCACGTTCAAGTCGGGCAAATCTGTCTACCTTGTTCTGCAGATGCTTAACTTTTGTCTGGATCTTCTGGGCACGCTCGACATCATCCCAAAAACCTGGTTCCTGGGCTCTTGCCTCAAGTTCGGCTATTTCGTCAAGAGTTCTGCTTATATGCAGAGCTTCTTTGAGCGTTGACAAGGCTTGAACATTATTTTCGAGCTTTTGCCGGTATTCTTCAAATTCAAACATTCTGTTTACTCCTGCTTACAAAATTCTTAAGCCGTTTCATTGCTTCCCGGATGTTATCCATCGAAGCGGCATAACTGATTCGGACAAACCCTTCCCCGCACTCGCCAAAAGCATTTCCGGGAACAATCGCGACCTTTTCTTCCTGAAGAAATTTCTCGCAGAACTGATTTGAGGTCAAGCCGGTTGATCTTATATCGGGAAAAGCGTAGAACGCGCCAAGTGGTTCGAAGCATTCAAGTCCGGCCTCGCGACAGGCATTTACCACTAAACGACGACGGCGATTGTATTCCTCGCGCATAGGCGCGACATATTTCTCACTATCTTGTATGGCAACACGGGCTGCATCCTGAGCCGTTGATGGTGATGACATTATAGCGTACTGATGTATTTTGTTCATGGCAGCCATGATTTTCTGTGGTCCACAGGCATAGCCTATACGCCAGCCCGTCATGGCAAAAGCCTTGGAAAAACCACCTATCAAAATGCTTCGTTCTCGCATGCCAGGCAATGTGATAATTGACTGATGCACTGCTGGTTCATATGTAAGTTCAGCATATAATTCATCTGAAAGAACAAGAATCGGCTTATCCTCAATAACCCGGACGAGTTTTTCCAGCTCATCCCTGCTCATTACGGCACCGGTCGGGTTATTCGGATATCCCAGCATCAGCAGTTTGGTTTTTGGAGTAATGGCCGCCGCTAACTGATCAGCAGTCAGCTTGAAGTCATTTTCAGGTTTACAGGCGATAGTTACCGGAACACCACCGGCAAGACTTACGCAAGCCTTATAGGCTACAAAACAAGGCTCGGGAATAATAACTTCATCACCTTGATTGATGACTGCCCTGACAGCCAGATCAATAGCCTCACTACCACCAACTGATATCACAATTTCGCTCTGCGGATCGTAATTTAATCCCTGTCTATCCGCCAGATAGTGGCTGACAGCCTGTCTGAGTTCTATATATCCCTGATTAGGTGAATAATGCGTATGACCCTGCTCGAGTGAATATATACCAGCTTCACGCACAGCCCACGGAGTAACAAAATCAGGCTCGCCAATCGACAACGAAATGACCTGACCTTTCATCTCATTCGCAAGATCAAAAAAACGTCTAATTCCTGAGGGCGGAACTGACTGAACACGATCAGATAGGAAGCTATCCAGATTCGATAAATCACAGCCGTCAGAATCAAGTTTTTTATCTATGCCGATCATAATATAATGGCCTCCCGGTCATCCTCGTCCTGTTTGATAAATTCGGTACCATTCATTTTGTATTTACGTAAAACAAAATGTGTCCTGGTGGAAATCACAGACTCAAGAGGAGCTATTTTCTCCGAAACAAACATGGCCACATCCTTCAAGCTGGTATCTTCAAGAATAACCATCAGGTCATAACCGCCGGACATCAGATAACAGGATTTCACTTCAGGATACCTATAGATTCTGCGCGCGATTTCATCGAATCCTCGATCGCGCTGCGGAGTAACATTCACCTCTATCAAGGCAGTCACAGGCGCGGAAGTTGTTTTCTCCCAGTTCACGAGCGCACCATAGCCGAGAATTATATTCATATCTTCAAGTTCTTGAATAGTTGCTCTTACTTCTTCCTCAGGTTGACCAGTCATTACGGAAATTTCTTCAACTGACAATCTGGCGTTCTGTTCAAGTAAATGCAGTATTTCTTCTCTCTTACCAATCATGAATCATTCACCTCCTGTTATCGCTGTAATTATACATAATTCCCCGCCCTCTGGCAAAAGAAATGGAACCAGACTGAATCCTCAGCCCGGTTCCACCAAAAAAAATTGCTGCAGGGTTCAGATACGAGCTACACCACTATCTCTTGCCGCTTTGGCAACAGCTGCCGCAACCGCAGGTCCGACACGCTTATCAAAAGCGGAAGGTATAATATAATCAGGTTTGCGCTCATCTTCAGAAACAAGGTCGGCAATCGCGTAGGCAGCTGCCAGTTTCATCTCATCATTGATATCACTTGCTCTAACATCAAGCGCGCCACGGAAAATACCGGGAAAAGCTAATACATTATTGATCTGATTGGCAAAATCAGATCGACCTGTGGCGATAACTGCCGCACCAGCTTCAGCTGCCAGGTCAGGCATAATCTCCGGCACCGGATTGGCGCAGGCAAAAATCACCGGGTTCTTGCTCATAGTACGAATCATATCCTGTGTGAGCGAACCAGGTGCAGAAACTCCAATAAAAACATCGGCATCCTTGATAACATCAGACAGAGAGCCCTTTTTCATCTTGCGATTAGTAAGCTGAGCAAGCTCCTCTTTTGCCTCATTTAAATTATCACGTCCCTCATAGATGGCGCCTGTACGATCACAGAGCACAACATCAGTAAGACCTGTAGCCATCAGGAGTTTTACAATAGCTGTAGCGGCGGCACCGGCACCGTTGACAACAACACTACAGTCTTTTAATTCCTTACCGACAATTCGCAGACCATTGATCATACCGGCAAGTGTAACAACAGCTGTACCATGCTGATCATCATGGAAAATAGGAATATCACAGCACTCTTTTAGACGCTTCTCGATCTCAAAACAGCGAGGAGCCGATATGTCCTCGAGATTAACTCCACCGAAGCTGCCCGCCAGAAGTCTGACAGTATTAACGATATCATCAACATCTTTCGAACGGATGCACAAAGGGAACGCATCCACATCACCGAAGGCTTTGAATAGGACGCATTTACCTTCCATAACCGGCATACCTGCTTCAGGTCCTATATCACCAAGACCAAGAACCGCTGTACCATCGGTCACAACCGCGACCATATTCCAGCGACGCGTATATTCATATGATTTGTCTACATCTTTGGAAATCTCCAGACATGGTTCTGCTACACCTGGAGTATAGGCGATTGAGAGATCTTCTCTACTTGCAACCGGAGCTCTGGTGACAACTTCAATTTTGCCTTTCCACTCGCTGTGCTTTTTGATTGCTTCCTGTTTAAAATCTGACATTTTGTTCCTCCCCGGGGGATCAGTTCTGATTACTGGCATAAGCCTGACATCAGCTTATTTCCCCTTATCTTCATTATTCGGAAATGATGGTACCACAAGTGGGTCTTTTTTAACAAGATACAGATAGTATATTCCCATGAGTCTTCCCTGCGAAAGGGCAAGATACACAGCAAAAAATGATTGAATCATGACAGTTGCGATAAAATTATCAGGCATAAAGCCAATAATAATACTCTCAGGGAAGGTTAAAATAAGGGACAGGAAAAAAACCTGAAAAAATATCAGCAACCTGAAACCTTTTGTCTGCTCGAAGCTCTTATGCATGGCATAAGCTATCGACTGTCTGTGTAGAAGCAGATTGATCGGCAGAAAATACATCATAAACACAAAAACCAAAAGCGGAATCATCATCAGCATAACTGACATTATCGCCGGCACAATCAACAATAACGCGATAAGAAGCAGTCTGGGTACCGCATGTAGCGACATGTGTCCAAGCGAGCGTTCTACAGACGGCATGCGTTCAGAAGCGAACTGAGCCGCATAAATGAAAACAGCTATAAGGTTAATAAGCTGCACCAGGCCTGTCAGAATAAGCAGAAGCCAATTCCCACGAGTTAAAACAATCTCAGACATACGTCCGGCGGCCATCTCATCAACAGCAGCGAAAAATCCCGAGAAATCCCGATCAACAAAAGGCAGAAACCAGATGCCGGCATTGACAATAAAAAGTACCACAAACATTATCTGCACGAGTTTCTCAGCCTTCATGCGATATATTTTCAAAGCCTCAAGCGTAACAAATAAATTCATTCTGACCTCAACTTGATGTAATAATTGAACAGGAGACTTCCGGTTACACTATTAGCATATCCGCCTAAGTCTCCTGTACTCCTGATATTCAGGTTACTATTATAAGCTAAACAGGTTGTCAAGCAATAGCTGCTATTGCGCCAAACCCTTAATATCAGCCCTTTTTTGCCTCTGCTTCAACAGCCCCTATAGTCAAATCCTGACAAACCTGACCATTAATAAGATGTTCAACTACAACGCGTCTTGCCTTGGCCTGATCCATTTTGACGTATGTAACCTTGTCACCGTTCTCTTCAATAACTTCAACAATCGGCTCAAGACGACAAACACCAATACAGCCTGTCATGGTAACAGCAATATCATTAATATTACGTGTACGCAGTTCTTCTACCATAGCATTCATAACAGGACGGGCACCGGCGGCTATACCGCATGTAGCCATACCTACTACCACCTTGCGTCCGCCATCAGTACGAGCGGCCAGATCAGCCTTTGCCTTCTGTTTGATTGCTTCAAGTTCAGCCAGTGATTTCATTTAAGACACCTCCGAATATATACTGTTGTTGTTCTGCCACATTTCCCTGAATCCACTCGAGAACAGCCGGCTCTGTAAGCGGGACATCTTCAAGCTGGATCCTTATATCCTGCCAGTCAAGTTCAAAATCTCTATCCTGGCAATGAAACCTAATTAAATAATTTACCGCAGGCGCTGACAAGACAAGCGCGGCTACAGTATCGCTGATATCTCCAAGCGGCATTCTGTCTATACTGTAGAGCCCGAACGAAGCCGTAATAATCGTACCCTTATCAGGTTCCGACTCAAGAATCAGTCTTCCACCTGTCAATTCACAATGTTCTTTCAGCAACGGAATTCCTAAACCAACAGACCTTGTAGTTCTCGTCGTAACAAAAGGGTCAGTCACCTGTCTAACCATTTCTGCCGACATGCCGTGTCCATTGTCCTTGATCATGATGTACAACATATTTATATCTGTATCAGCACTGATTTCTATCACTATTCTGTCAGCTTTTGCCTTCAACGAATTCTGAACAATATCCAGAAGATGTAGAGATAAATCCTGCATACACACCACCATCGTTCCCGCTCAGAGCATTATAGCATTATCACTCGATACGGGCAATGCTTAAACAAATGTTTTTTACTCTTCTCTCAAACGTTTAAGGAGCAGCTCCAACCCACGTTCATCAGACGTGAAATCAGGTAAACGAAGCGGCCAGCCAGGATCTGCAATATCCTCAAGTCGATGCGCGTCAGAATTGACCAGAAACCTCTTTTCACGCAAATCAGGATGATTATCGTGCCATATAACAGGATCCGATTTATTGGATAATTCAATCCAGGAACCGGGAAAAGTATCTGGAATGCTGCCAAGTGTTTCAAGCATACTATTTGCCTCACGATCTACATGCGCAGGTAAACAGGCGCCACCCATCTCGAACACGATTGCGGCGATTTCATCGCAGCTGAGTATCGCAGGCATTAACAGCAGCTGTTTTTCTTCACCCGTAATCAGGTCATCTTTATCATAATAGTATTGATGACCAAAAATATCCGGTCGGTTTTCTCTTGGTATAATACTATCTCTGATTATTTTCTCGAATTCACAGGCTTTTGCCAGTGTTGAGAAGAGACACAGCAAATGAATTTCTTCGGATGATGCCGCTTCCATACCGGGAACAACCAGAGGCCCAGACATTTCAGCTGATATCTGCATAGCGGCCGCGCAGTTTCCGCAACTCTGATGGTCAGTTACAGCAATAACATCAAGACCATTCAGCATAGCCATACCAACAATATTTCCAGGGGTCATATCATCGTCAGAACAAGGGGAAAGAGCTGAATGAATATGCAAATCACAACGTATAGAATTTTTTACGCTCTGCGATTCATTATTCGCTGTTTTTTGATGCTTGTGATCTTTCATTTGTCAACTAAATCAGCCAGTATCGCGCAAGCTCGATAAGTCGGGAGCGGTGTACTTAGCACTGTTATACCCTTCTCCCGGGCTCGTTCAAGCACAGACTCGTTCATTGTTACTTCTTCAGTTAGAAGAATGCAGCTGCACTCTGCCAAAACAGCTACCGCTACAACATTTACACTACTGAGAATTGTCATCCAAACTTCACCTGTCTGAACACGGGAAATAACCCAACTCAACAAATCACAGGCATAACCACCTGTAACTTCGCTTGTTCCCAATCTATCTTCACCACAGAGCACTGTGCACTTAAGAGGTTCAATTATGTCTTTGAGCAATACCATTTCGTCCTACTCTCCTGATTCTGTATCACTTGTCCTGACCACATGATTGTCATGCGCAAGCTTATTCATCGCTGACTCAAGATCTCCAAGCTGACTGGCAACATCACGGATTTTTTCCTTGAGCTTAAAAATACAGTCAGTTTCTGTTGCCTCACCACGCACGATATCTTCAGCCAAAGCCAGGCAATCCGGGGCACCGCAGGCTCCACAGTCAAGTCCGGGCAAATTGCGGACAATCTGTTCCATTTGTTCATATTTTTCCAACGCTTTAAAAATATCACTATCTAATTGCATCGCAGGATTTGGATCAATTGTTTTCGTCCAGACAGAAGCCTGCTCATATTGATACGGATATATATGGTCAGGATGGTCTTTTGCCAGTTTTTTTGCTTCCTCAATATAACCACGTTGTCTTGATTTCGCAGAATAACGATTGGCAACAGTCAAGGGCCCCCCGATACAACCACCTGTACAGGAATTAGCCTCAATAAACTCGATATCCCGTAAACGTTCATTCTCAACTTCTTCAAGAATGGATATTACATTATGAATACCATCAACTGCCAAATACTTCTCAGTATTTACGGCAATCGCTTCACCTCCCGTGTAACCCCAGCGGACACCACCAAAAGTTGCCATCAGTTTATTGTCAAGACTGTGAATCTGCTCTGGAGTTAACTTCTCAAGTTTGGCAAGAATCATGGGATAAGCATCGGAAATAGCAATAACTCCATCAATCTGCGAACTATCCTGTCCAATAGGATTTGTTACAGCTGTTCTTTTTGCAGGACAGGGACTGATAAAGAAAATCCCAATATCTTCAGGTATCAAACCGGTTTTCTCAAGAGACTGCCTGCGGGCGATCTGTGCGGTAATATCCACTGGCGCGTCAAAAGGAACCAGATTGTCAATCAGTCCTGGGTATTTCATCTGAACAAGTCTGACAACAGCGGGGCAGGCTGATGAAATAAGCGGTAAACGCTTATCACGACGAGCTTCGTCAAGAAACTCGTTCGTACGTGCGGTTATTATATCGGCACCTATAGCAACCTCATAAACATCATCGAAACCAATATTCTTCAGTGCTGCCAACACCATAGTTCTGGTAGCAGGAGCTCCAAACTGAGCATATAGTGATGGAGCTGCCAGCGCGATTTTCCATTTGTAATTATCAAGAGCTTCAAACGGATCCATGACCGCGCTCTTGGCATGATGCGGGCAGGCTCTGATACATTCACCACAGTCTATGCAGCGATATTCAGCAATTTGAGCCTTGCCATCCCGGACGCGAATCGCCTGGGTCGGACATCTCTTAATACAATTTGTACAGCCAACACACAAATCTTTGTTGAGTCTGACTGAGTGAAGTTTGGACATAATTCTCCTCCGTAGCTTTTACCAGATACAGCAAAAAAGACTGCCGTATCGGACAGACTCCCGCTGGAGACTTAGAATCTGATCATTATGGTCAACGTCGTACCATGACCGATTTCAGTCTCAATACTCATGTCATTAGAATTTTTTTTGATGTTAGGCAGACCCATACCTGCTCCGAAGCCCATTTCCCTGGCAATATCAGGAGCGGTCGACCATCCTTCCTGCATAGCAAGTTCTACATCAGGTATACCTGGACCATTATCAATAACTCTGATCTGAACATGATCAGAAAATATTTCCACTTCAGCATTGCCGCCGCCAGCATGAATCACGGCGTTAAGTTCTGCCTCATACATCGCGATAGCGGCACGTTTAATTGCTTTTGGCGATATTCCCAGTCTTGTAAGAGCCTTCTTGGTTCCGCTTGACGCCTCACCGGCATTAATGAAGTCAGATCCCCTGATGACAAAATCGAGTTTCACCGGTTCCAGACGTCACTCCCCCTTCCCTTTTATACCTGCGTCATGCAGCAATCCGCAAGCAGTAAACATTGGCAAAGGCGTAGACATCACACAAATATTTTTGTCTCTCGCCAAGTCCAGCATCTGGTCTCCAGGTACTTTTCCCCTTACAAAAACAACAACTTTAACATCCATCATCTCAGCTGTTCTAATCGTTTGAGGATTTACAAGTCCAGTCAACATCATCTCATTGCTGGAACAGGCAAAAGCCATAACATCGCTCATCAGGTCAGCCCCGCAGGCTACCTTGATATCGATTTCCATGTCAGCAACAGGCACAAGTACTTCAGCCTGTAATACTTCGGCACAGTCTATCAGTTTCATCAAATTCTCCTTTTTATGACATTTCATACAGTTTTATTCTCACTTTTACATGAAAAACACAGCATTTAGTCAAAATAAAGCTTGTCACATTATATCATGTATGCTATTATCAGCACAACGGATTTAGCTTGTTTACAGGCTGCGCCCAACCATATTAAGAATAGAAGGTCTCTGCCTCCTTATTCCAATTCAGGTTAGCCACTGTCATTCATTCTTTTTCCGATAATTTTATGGAGGACTAGACCTATGCCAGACAGAATGATCACATGTAAAGATTGTGGAGCAGAATTCGCTTTTACGGAAGGCGAGCAGGAGTTTTACAAGGAGAAGGGTTTTGAGAATGATCCGGTACGTTGTCCGGATTGCCGCAGAGCTCGTAAGAACGCAAGACGTCAGCAGAATAACGGTTACGATAACAGATATTAATTTCTGCCAATCTTGTCAATTTGTGACAGTCTCGGAGCGATCCGGGGCTGTCTTTTGCGTATTGACCATTGACGCGGTTGTCATTTCCGATAAAATAAGAATGTTCTCATAATTTGAACCATATGAAATTCGAAACATATGAAAGAGGTATGAAAATGCTCAAACAACCTTTTGCCATCAGACCACAACTTCTGTATAGAATACCGGCGGACAGCCACACACCTGAAGCTATCAGACAGCTTCTACAAGGACATCCTGAAGTTAAATTTGTATCATTGGCAGCAATAGATCTCGCCGGCAATGATACCGATGAAAAAATACCGATCAAGCTATTTATTGATGATATCGAAGGATATCTTGAGGGAGGCGTTCAGACTGACGGTTCATCAGTTGTCCTGCCCGGTCTTGCTACTCTCAATAATGGAAAAGTTGACCTGTTGGCGGATCTGTCTGTAACCTGGTTTGTTGATTATAATTATGAAAACACTGATCCTGAGACCGGCATGCCGGTTGGAACTCTGCGTATACCTGCTTTCCTCAACCATAATGATCAGCTTGTTTGTTCACGCTCATTGCTGCGCAGAGCCTGTGACAGTTTTGATGTGCAAATGAAGCAAATATTATCCGATCATCCTCAGCTATGCGAGTCATGGGGCATTGAGCCACAAGATATCGAAGATATTTCATTGACGGTAGCAACTGAGCTTGAGTTTTGGGTTAGAACTCCTGATGATATTGTCAGCAAGGAACAGCTCTCAGTTTCACAGGGACTTAAGGAACAGTATTGGAAGCGTACAAAAGGTGTAGTTCGCACTGCGATGGAACAAGCTATAGAAATACTTGATCTTTATGGCTTCAAACCAGAAATGGGTCACAAAGAAGTTGGTGGAATCAAGGCACACCTGACTGGCAGCGGTGATATGGATCATATTCTTGAGCAGCTTGAAATAGATTGGAAATTCTCTAACGCGATGCAGGCTGCTGATAACGAAATGTATGCCAGAATTTTTATAAAAGAAATATTCAGGCTGCACGGACTCGAAGCAAGCTTCCTGGCGAAACCTATCGATGGTGTTGCAGGCAGCGGTGAACATGTGCACGTTAACGCCGTAGCCAAATTAAAAAACGGCAAAAGAATCAACCTCTTCTCACCTGCTGATTACAGTCAGGACTTCCTGCATGAAATAGGCTGGGGTGCTATTATGGGCTTAATGAAGCACTATGACTGTATCAGCCCTTTCATCACAGCTAGTAATGATGCTTTTAACAGGCTCAAACCAGGATTCGAAGCACCAACCCACGCTGTTGCCTCTCTCGGACGTGATGTCAATACGCCATCACGTAACAGAACCGTTCTGCTCGGCCTGATCAGGAGTGCTGATTCACCTATGGCAACACGTTTCGAACTACGTTCTCCGAACCCGCATACTAATATCTTCATCGCGTTAGCTGCTGTATATCAATGTATGCTTGATGGTATTCAGTATGCCGCAAGCAGAAACAGAACAGCAGCTCAATTGGAACAGGAGTTCTGTAAAATGCCGGGCGATGAAGCGGAATATCTTCTGACAGAACGTCAATACAGAAGCGAAGAAGATGTATTTTTGACTTATACTGACGAAGAGAGAGATAGAATTTTTGGCAAGCCCTCAGCAAGTGTATATGAGACACTGCGAAATCTGTTACATGATGATGAAGGATTAGAAATTCTCTGCCGTAACAATGTTTTCACCGATAGAATTATTACATCATACTCAAGGGCAATGTTAGATACCTGGGAAATGGAATTAAGCGAGCGAATTTTGCAAGATAATCTGACACGAGTTCGCAGATGCGTGAGACAGCACCAGAATTCAGAGTATGATGAAGCTCTCTGGTTGGAAATAGAACAACTTCGAACAAGACTTGCGCGTGATACACATGATCAGGTGTGTTTATTCAATGAAATAAGACAAGCTCTCGAAACAAAAAATCTACGCAAAGCAGCAGCGTTGCAGCAGAGCATGGACGAGCTCATGCGCAAGCTTGAGTTATTATTCGACAATTATTGCCGTAATCAGATTTGATAATTCAAATAAACAAAAATTAAAACCCCGTAATGCTCCTGCGGCATTACGGGGTTTTTCTTACAATCTATAGTGACTTACAATAGCCCTGGCAGCCTCTATGCTCATTCCTGCCAGAATCTGATCCAGCCTTTCACACTGTCACCAAGCTGCTGCACAATCATCTGCCAAGTCTGTTCAGTTAATCTGTTATTTATATCCATACCAACACGCCAAGCTTGCTCATCAGCAAACACTTGATCGATTTTCTCAGCGCCAAAAGATGAGAATAACTCTTCGGCTTTTATGTCAGCATTTTTATCGAGCCTCACAAGCACCTGAACCGCACACTCACTGTGAGCAACTACATTTTCTCTTTGTGTTATTTCCCAGGAAATATCATGTGGTTTACGATCAATATGCATCATGCATTCAATAATATCGGCAACAACAGCACTGGCAGTTGGTAATTTACCAGCACCCTGACCGTAAAACATGGCCTCACCCAGAGCATTACCATTAACCATAATCGCGTTAAATACGCCATTAGCAACGGCTACAGGATGTCTTGAGGGCAGAAGCATGGGAGCCACGATAACATCCGCCATTTTCCCAGAGCGGCGATGTAATGAAGCAAGGAGCTTAACCTTACAATCAAGCTTAGTGGCATATGCCATGTCACGTTCACTGACATTACTAATACCTTCAGTATGAATTTTATTGCTGTCAATATATTCGGCAAAAGCAATACTACTAAGTATGGCGATTTTTCTGCAACTATCTATCCCTTCAATATCAGCAGCAGGATTCTGTTCAGCAAAACCTAAATCCTGAGCTTCCCGCAGAGCCTCGTCAAAAGATTTGCCGCTCTCCTCCATTCTGGTCAGTATGTAATTGGTTGTACCATTCAAAATTCCTACTATACTGTCAATTTCATTTGCCGCTAAACATTTGTGAAGAGGCCTGATAATAGGTATTCCACCACCAACACTGGCTTCAAAGAAATAATTTACACCGTTTTCACTGGCCAAACTCATAAGTTCCGGACCATGTTTTGCTACAAGTTCCTTATTTGAAGTAACTACATGTTTGCCGGCAGACAGGGCTCTCTTACTCATATCGTAAGCGAAACCGGCTCCACCTATTGTCTCGACCACTACGGAGATTTCCGGATCATTAATTATGTCATCAGCGTTATGTGTAACGCGATCAGCATAAGGGTCTTCGGGAAATTCCCGAAGGTCAAGAATCTTCTTAATATTGATGCCATTGCCTGCACGTCGGCGAATTGAATCATTATTCTTGCGACATACCTCCGCCACACCAGAACCAACCACACCATAACCTAAAATCGCTATATTGATCATCTGAAACCTCCAATTGCAGTCGTATCAACTACATATTTTAATATTATAAATTGTATATAAACAGCTACCTACGATAGTCTTTAATAACTCTAAATTCCTACTTCATTCTCTTGCAAGTATCCGATATGATCTGACACCAGGGATTCTGCTTATTTTAATCAGCAAATCTTCAAGCGAGTCAGTCATTCTATCAGTTTCAACTGAAATCGAAACATCAGCCAACCCATTCAGCGGAATATTTTGATTAATTGTGAGAACATTTGCTTTTGCGTCAGCCATGCAATTTATTATCCCTGACAATATACCGGGAAAATTTTCTACGGCAAAAATCAGTGTTACCATCCGACCCTGTGAAGTTTCATAAAAAGGTAAAACCGCGTCTTTATACTTGTAGTATGCACTGCGGCTGAGGCCAACCTTCTGAACAGCTTCATTAACAGACTCTGCTTTTCCGGAATTAAGTAGTCGCTTCACAGCCATTACTTTGACAAAAACTTCCGGCAGCATGTCTGACTTAACCAGAAAAAATTCGCTTTCTGACATGTCCAGGCCTCCTATCAGACTCAATTCACACACGCGACAAACAATTACATGTCCACGTATCAAACACATTCGTACGTGATGCATAATATATCACGATGTGAATTATTGGTCAAGGAAGTCTATCTATACATCTTCAACAATTTTTCTAAAACTTGCCGGCTGACCTTGTTTCAAGCTGATTTCATAAGCATTGCTATCAATACTGCAGCTGCCGGGATTAATAAGCCGACAAATATTGCTGCCTATGCTGATTTCTTGAAACTTCATACTATGCGTATGCCCGTAAATGACTATATCCGCGCTGTTTTCAGGCATTGATACATAACTGATAAGTTTGTTCAAACCTTGTTTGACATCAAATTTCCGTGTGTTCCCATGCGTCATCATTATACGGAAACCAGCTAAATTCAACCAAACAATCTCCGGTAAACTGAGATAAGAATTTTCGTCACAATTGCCACGAACAACAATCATCGGCTTACGAAGAACCTCACGCAAACGTGTGTAATCAGCGGTATGATCGCCGGCATGAAGAATCAAATCGATTTCAGAACAGCACCGCAAAGCAGCTACCGCAGCTGCTGTACCTCTATGCGTATCTGATATCACCATAATTCTAAGTTGGTCTCTGGAATTAAGCTCGAGGTATTCCTGCTTGCTGATGCCTGGCTGTGAATTTATATCAATATCAATTTCCCCTAACTTAAGATCAGACATCAAATAAACTCTCCTCATTGATTATTTCCATAATCTTACGCAGAGCACGTCCTCTATGACTTATGGAATGCTTCTGCTCCGGAGACATTTCTGCCATCGTACAATTGAATTCCGGAACGTAAAATATTGGATCATAACCGAACCCGTTCTCTCCACTTGCCTGCTGAGCGATCATTCCTGCACTCTCAGCTTGAACTGTCCATTCTCGTCCATCCGGCCCGATAAGTGCAATCGCACAAACAAAAGCAGCGGTCCATTGTTCTGGAGGCCATGGTTTGAGCATATCATGCAAACAAGCTATCTTATCGTTATATCCAGCTTCTTCTCCAGCAAACCTGGCAGAATAGATGCCTGGTGCTCCATCAAGAACATCAACAGATAGTCCTGAATCATCAGCAATAACCCATCCTCCAGTATATTGATGTACACTTCTTGCTTTTATCAGAGCATTTTCAATATAACTTGTACCATCTTCAATTATTTCATCAAAAAAGCCGGCATCACGCATTGTTTGCCATTTCAACAGATCACTCGTTATTATTTCCCGGATCTCATCAACTTTATCCGCGTTTCCGGTAGCCATTGTAATAAGAGTTTTTTCTTTCTTAATAAGATCCATTTGCTTATTGATAAATCCTTTCAACTCATTTGCAAGTGTAATTTCCACGCCACATTCATTGCGGAGTTTCTTATATTCAGTCCAGGCTTCTCTGTCAGCTCTGCCTGTATATACAGCCCTTATCATCAGATTTTTAGGAGTCTCCAAAGGCGATATATACTCAATAATTTCAGCATCATACCCGGAACTTCTCAACAGAAGCAACCGCATACCATCAGTAATAAGATCAGCTAATCTGGCTCTGAGAATACCTGATGACATAACACTCGTCCGAAGCGATGACATTTTGTAGTTATTTGCCAATAGTTCACGTTGGCAACAAGGCACCGCAAGTATAGCTTGGCTGCCGGATTTCACAGCCGCAGCCAGAGCCATATCAGTAGCTGTATCACAGGCATGAAGACTAATACATAAATCCGGACGATCAGAAGGCGAAAAATCTCTTAAATCCATTGTCTTAAAATTCATATTCCGCCAATTCAGCTGGTCCGCGATAGCAGCCGAAGTTTCTATAACCGAATCACTAATATCTATACCTGTAACTGTACAGTTCCGTCCAAGTTTTTCTCTTATGTAGTAATTCAAAACAAAAGATAAGTACGACTTCCCGCAAGCCAGGTCATATACTGCAAGATGACCTTCATTCTTGAACAGTTGCAGAATAATAGGTTCAGCCAGTTCAACGAATCGATCAATTTGCTGGTATTTTCTGAACTTATCATTTTTTAACCGGCCTTGTTGATCAACAATCCCCAAAACTCTCAACAATTCAGTCGCTTCATCAATTTTAATCCTATATTTCCGCTTGTCTGAAGTCCCATATATATGGTGATCTTCTTTAAGCTTCTTCTTCACGTCTTTTTTCTTTTCATCTACATATCGCGGCTGTAAATTTACACCTTTACGGTCAACTGTCAACATCTGGGAATGAGTAAAAAGTCTCAAAATCAGGCTACATTCATCATATTCAGACATATGATTTATTAGCCACGTTAAAATCTGCTCAGCCGTACCACTATAATTTTCTCCTGGAAGTACCGCTTCATACATATTTTTTCCCGTACTTGAAACAGACACAGATCCACTGATTTGACGATTACCGGTCCTGGCACTGATTTCAAGTTCTTGAAAATCCGCACCATTGCCATCAAGCATAATGTTTTGCCAAATACTAAGAGGCAACTTCATTTTTTCAATAATAGCCTTTTTCATTAAAATCTCCTAAGCATCAACTACGCAAACGCCAAGCCGGCGGATACATATTTTTTAAGCTGCCAAACTGCTGTAATCGTGCATATCCAAGAGGAAATTTATCATAACAGACCACAACCGAAGCTCCGGAAGCAAGTTCACTATCTGTATTTCTAATTATATGCTCAAATTCAACATTAATAGTTTCACCACGCAGATAGCGAAAAAGACGATCATCATCTACACTAAGACTTAACTGGAAGGCATAATCTTCAGCTTTCATCGATAAAACCCAGGCTTGAGAAGGTTCAAATACTATTGTACCACTATGATTTTTATTGGTTTTGCTTACGTTCATATTACCCTGACGGTTTTTCAACACCTTAGCGCCTACTGTCTTGAACCTACCGAGATACATGCCGGTTTTAACAAGTTTTATCCCGGCAAAAGCCGGAGTCTCCGGCGGCATCAGGTAGAAATTCTGGTCATGAATACGAGGTATCCACTCAGAAAAATACTTATCCATTTTTTGGTGTCCTAATTCTGATAATATCTGTTTTGACCAGGATTTCCAGGAAATAATAGCTTCAGCCAACTGTTTATTTTTATTACTTTTGCCAGTTTTTAATGAAGCAAACCGGTTATCTATTGTATTGTTAACAATTGCGGCACTGTCAGATTTGCGCAGCAACGCACAGAAATGCCCATCACCTGTTGATTCATGAGGCCAGATTCTTACTGTTCTGGTTAATGCTTCTACGCCATTTACAGCAACTCCTGAACTCAAACCTTCATGGTTGATTGTGAGTAATTCATATTCTGGATGATGATCAATAAACCACTTAATCATTTCCTCATCCTCTGCCAGAGAAAATGAACAAGTTGAATAAACCAGAAGCCCACCGGGACGAAGCAGTATATCTGCCGACATTAGAATATCCTTCTGCATTACGGTGCAGTGCTCTACGCCGTATTTCTCCCAACTAGAGACCGCCTGATTATCTCTTCTGAACATACCAGATCCGGAGCAGGGAGCGTCTACAAGTACACGATCAAAAAAACATGGCAGCGCGTCAGCCAGCCTCTCAGGTGTTTCCTGAGAAATGATTGAGTTAGCACAACCCATAAGTTCTGTATTTCTCAGAAGAGCACGAGCTCTGTCGGCAGAAATCTCATTTGACCAGAGCAAGCCTTGTCCCTGTAAATCTGAAGCGATTTTCGCGGTTTTACCTCCCGGCGCTGCGCACAAATCAAGAATTTTCTCACCAGGCTGTGCATTAAGGACATATGCCGGCAGCATGGCACTCGGTTCCTGAATATAAAACAAGCCGGCATGATAAGCGGGCAAACGTCCGGCAGCAGCATTCTGATCTATATAAAAACCATCATTGTTCCATGGAACCATAGCACCGGCGTCAATTTGCCCTCCATAATCTCGCTGCAATAAATTCCGAAGCTCAGACACTGTTATTTTCAAGCCGTTAGCCCTCAAGCCTCTGCTTTGTTGCTGATCGAAGCTAAAAAGAAAATCCGTAAAACTACCAGGAACCGTAAATGATTCCCAGAGAGTCTTCATTTCATCTATAAAGGCTTGTGGTAACGACATGTTTCTCTCCTATCAGATCAATTCAGAGTTCAAGGTAGTCGCATACAGCATATATGAGACGTTTGAAGGTTCCTTCAGCAAAAGGCGAGGCAATTCCACTCTCCTCCAGCTGCTGTAGAAGCGCACCATGATTACCTCGTCTGCACAACTTCTTGTAACGTCTCACTGCTTTTTGTCTGTCTTTGCGAGATAATTGCCAGAGATCAAGCGCTGCGATATGCGCCAACGCATAATCTATATAATAAAATGGAGCAGTAAAAATATGCTCTTTTTTCTGCCATGAACCACCTTTTTCAAACCATTCATCTGTATCATAATCGATATCCGGTTGGTACAAGCGCTCAAGCGTGCGCCACAGATTGTGTCTCTCCATTGCTGACATCGTTGGCTTATCATAAATCTCATGCTGGAAATGATCAACAAGGCAAGCATAAGGTAAGAACAGAATTGAATCAATAAGATGCACCATCGCAGCTGTCTCTGTATCATCACCAAAAACATCCTCAAGCTCCGGCATCATTAAGTATTCAAGCGCCGTCGAATGAATTTCACAAACATCCATAGCCGGCTGCTGATCCTCAAACACTCTCATTTTTGGCAAACTGGCCAATGACGCGTAAGCATGTCCAGTTTCATGAACAAGTGTTACAACATCATCGGCAGTACCTGTCGCGTTAGTCAGAATTACAGGCAGTCCATACTCATACAGTGTCTCACAATAACCACCGCCTGCCTTGTCATGCCGTGCTTCAAGATCAATATATCCATACTCCTCCAGCGAACTTAACCAACGCGGCTCTTCAAGCATTTCGCTGACATGCCTGCTAATAATGCTAACCCATTCCTGACGACGAGGGAGAGGCTGAGGATTGCCACCAGGCAACAAGCACGGCAAATCATAATGATATAAACTCATAAGTCCAAGTCTATTCCGCTGTAGACGCCTGATTTCACTACAGACAGGAACGATATATTTAATGACATAACCTCGAAATAATTCTACTTCACCGCGGCCATATCCGACTCGGCTCATGCGTTTATATGCCATCTCGGTAAAAGAAGAATATCCCATTTTTCTGCTAACCCTGCTACGCGTGCTTACAAGCTGGCTGAAGCAGGCGTCAAACCAGTCATGATCATCTTCCCAGGCTTGGCAAAGAGCCTGGTGACTTATACGGCGCACTTCCTGATCAGCTGATTCGAGAAGCGGACCAAGTTCAGTCAAAGAAAATGAACGCTGACCTATTTGAGCTCTGAGCTGAGAAACTCTCTGGACATAGGCACTTTCAAGACGGTTTTCCTCACTAAGATCAGCAATAACCCTATCATTAACTGTCGATGTCATTCTAACTGCCTCACGCAAGATTCCATCGCCAAGTACCTTTTGAAGATCGGCCGCGAAGCGTGAGGTGGCAAGCGCAGCATAAGTTTGAGTAGTCCAGGCCTGCACTTGTGTATGTGCCTCATCAAAAAACTCTGCTTCCTGCTGCCAGAACAAGTCACGTAGATCTCTATCATGACAATTACGTGCATATGCCTGTGCTGTATAGTATCTAAGCAAAGCCGGCTGCAATTCAAGTACAGCATCCGCAGAAGCATGCGCACTCATAGAAAGCCGCAGTCTCAAACGACATCTGCGAAACGAATCAGAAAGCTCGGACATATCCGGTCTTGTATATTTCAACTGATCAAATCTCAGCCATTTATCTGGCAAGTTCATTTTGTCAATTTCCTCCGGAGCTGTCAGCAACTGACTGTTTACATTCTTTCAACAGCTTGAATCCCAAGCAGATCAAGACCGGTTTTTACTGCTGTACATACGGCTTGCAACACACCAAGCCGGGCTCTACGCAGTTTTTCATCGTCTGTTCCCAGGATAGACTCATTATGATAATAACGATTAAAAGCACGAGCGATGTTTATTACCTGGCGCAAGAGAATATATGGCTCATTAGCCTGTGCAGCGCGCTCAACCGCACCACCGAAGCTATCAAGCAGCTTAGCCAGCGCGAATTCATCATCACTCGTAAGCAAATCAAGTACAGCTTCTGGCACCTGCTCATCAACAGACTCCAAATAGCCATTTGCCTGAGCTTTGCGAAGGATACTATGTGCTCTGGCATACGTATAGAGAACATATGGAGCGGAATCACCCTCAAAATCAAGCATATCTTCCCAGGAAAAAACGATATCCCGCTCTCTGCTATTTTTCTGAAAAGTAAACATTATTGCTGCTATCCCGATTTTTTCGGCGATCATTTTCATCTCATCTTCAGGTAGGTTAGTCTGTCTGAGCTCACTGTTTGATTTGATGATTTCATAAGTCTTATCAACACTCTCATTAATCAGGTTTTCCAACAAAATCACATCGCCGCTTCTTGTAGACAGCTTGCGATCCGGAAACTTGACCAAACCAAAACCAACATGCTCACAATTCGCAGCCTTCTCAAAGCCTGCTTTTTCAAGCACCGCGAAAACCTGCTTGAAATGAAGAGCCTGAGGAGTACCTACAACATAAATATTTTTGTCAAAATTATATGTTCTGTCACGATACAATACAGCAGCTATATCACGTGAAGCATAAATGGTAGTACCATCAGATTTAAGTATTATACAAGGCGGCAGATCAAACTCATCCAGCATAACTACCTGAGCGCCTTCGCTCTCTACAAGCAGTTTTTTGTTTTTCAGCTCTTCTATAACCGCAGGAATCTGACTTGAATAGAAACTCTCGCCATTAAAATTATCAAACTCTACACCGAGACGTTTATAAACCTCATTAAACTCCTTAAGACTTAGATCACGGAATTTCTGCCATAATGATTTCTCAAACTCTTCTCCATTCTCCAATCTGCGGAAGTGATCTCTGGCCTTAAGTTCAAGCTCAGGATCGTCTTTTGCCAAATCGTGAAATTTTACATATATCCTGAGAAGCTCATTAATCGGATGCTCAACCAAGGCCTGTTCATTGCCCCACAATTGCCAGGCCGCGATTAACTTACCAAACTGAGTTCCATAATCACCAAGATGATTCATCCTAACTACCTTGTAGCCAAGATGATTGTAAATTTTCGCCAATGAATTACCTAAAATCGTGGTAAAAGCATGACCGACGTGGAACGGCTTCGCAATATTTGGTGAAGAGAATTCAACAATAACAGTTTTACCACTGCCGAGATCAGAACTACCAAACATATAGCCGGCATTTAGCGTATTTTTCACTTGTGAGGCTATATAGGAAGTTCTATTAACAAAAAAATTGAGATATCCACCCGCAGTCTCTGTACGCTCGATGAAATCGGCATCAACAAGAACATCAGATAACTCCTGGGCAATTGCAGGTGGAGCCTTGCGCATAGTTTTTGCCAAACGGAAACAGGGAAAAGCAAAATCTCCCATACTGCTCTGCGGTGGTATTTCAATCCAGCTGTCAATTTCTTCAAGTGACATCTGTGTTCTCTGAGCCAGTGCCCTGGCAATTTCCTGTCTGAAATCCATATACATCCCCCTGAAAATATATTTTACTTCTTCTCGTTATCTCTTTAAACTAAGTCATTGACTCGTTGCATCTGATTATTATCTCACAGCCAGCCGCTTGAAGCCACCCTGCAATCTCAAACTTCTACAGATTAGACATCGATTATGTTTGCACAATAGTTATAATTGTAATAGAATCCGACATAACAGCTTGATAACAGCCGCTATGTCCAACACCACAGGTTGCATCAACGCGATTAAACAGGAGGCTTATGCTCAAATGAAATGTAAAAAATGTGGTACTGATAATCCCCAAGGCAAAAATGTCTGTACGAAATGCGGTACCTTCTTATATTCTCAATACCCAAACAACAGAATTCCGATGACACCAGAGCAGAAAAAACAAAGACGTCTTACCCTCTTCAAAGCTGGTTCAAAAAGCTGTCTTTTCAGTATCGGAGCGCTTATTATTCTCTTCATAGTCATGGCCTTAATATCCTGGCTCATGGTCAGATTCCTCTTCACAGAAGATTTCTTCAAAACCGCAAGCGACGCCATGGGAACAACCACTACCTGAGTTTCATCATAATGCCTTGTCAGATCTCATCCGGCTCATAGTTTTCAGCTTCCACCGGGACAAATCTTCGCTCCGGTAATTTGCTGACGTCTTCACCGGCAGCTATGACAGCCTCTTCACAAAGCGCGATCTGGCAATCAAGCGGAACCTTGCCCCTGCGGTCAACTCTGATATAGCTGCCATCTGGCTGCATCAATCTTGATCGGTTTGTATCATTAAGTTGAATGTCAAGCACTTGCATAATTCTGGTACGAACAGCTTCATCTTCAATCGGGAACATAATCTCAACCCTGCGGTCGAGATTTCTTGGCATCCAGTCAGCACTTGCCAGAAACAAATCTTCCTGCCCATCATTGTAATAATAAAAAATACGGCTATGTTCAAGAAACCTACCAATAATACTTCGAACACGTATATTCTCCGACATTCCTGCAATACCAGGCCGCAAACAACAAATTCCGCGAACAATCAGATCGATTTTAACACCAGCCTGTGAAGCTTCGTAAAGCGCATGAATTTACTCCTCGTCCACAAGCGAGTTTACCTTAACAATTATCTGAGCTTTCTTGCCTGCTCTGGCATGCATTGTTTCCTGTCTAATACGTCGAAGTGTATCTGGTCTCAACCAATACGGGGCAGGTACCAGACGTCTCCAGGAGTGTGGTTCGGAATATCCGGACAGCATATTAAAAAATGCGCTTGCGTCCTGCCCTATATTCTCAGCACAAGTCAGAAGACCGAAATCTGTATAAATTCCCGCAGTAATATCATTATAATTACCTGTACCCAGATGCACATATCTCCTGATGCCATCTTCATCTCTGCGCACTATTAATGTAATCTTGCTGTGTGTCTTAAGACCAACAAGGCCATAGATTACATGACAACCGGCTCTTTCCAGTTTTCTTGCCCAGTTGATATTATTCTCTTCATCAAATCTCGCCTTAAGTTCCACCAGCACCATCACTTGTTTACCCATTTCGGCCGCTGCTGCTAACGAGGCGATAATCGGCGACTGGCCACTTACACGGTAGAGAGTTTGCTTAATCGCCAGAACATCAGGATCGGCTGCCGCTTCTCTTATAAGCTCAACAACAGGCTCAAATTGTTCATAAGGATGATGCAGCAACACATCATGTTGTCTTATAGATTGAAAAAGATCATCACTCAACATCGGGCTTGGCTGAGATTCATAAGGCAAATAATAGAGATCCTCTCGATTCTCTGGCGCTTTTAGCTTAAACAACATGGTCAAGTCAAGTGGTCCATTAATCTCATAAACATCTTCTTCATCTATAGGCAGCAGTTTCTTTAGTAGTTTAAGCATTACGGGATCGAAGTCATCCTCCGCTTCCAACCTGATAACCTGACCCCATTGTCTCATTTTCAGCTGCTTCTCAATCGCTTTTAGCAAGTCAGCTGCTTCCTCTTCCTCAAGATCAAGATCAGCGTTTCTCATAATCCGGAAACAACCGGCTGAGATAATCTCTATTCCGCTGAATAATTCACTGAGGTGTATTCGCACAATATCTTCAAGCAATATGTAGCTTCTACTACCTGGCAAATCCGGCAGCTG
>JAQVJP010000009.1 GCA_028695145.1 Eubacteriales bacterium | reverse complement strand
GAAGTTAAGCTCTGCTTGCCAGATAGTGGAATAATGTGTAGAATAATCGATAAGTATATTTACTGTGCTGAAAGAGAAGAGTAATCCCAGACACAAGCCGACAGAGAATGAAGTCCAATGGCTGCGAGACTTCAGGATGAAGCTGGGACGAATGTCGCTCTGGAGCAGACGAGGCCATGCGTAATACATGGCACAAGAGTGTCTGTAACCCTTAAACCGGGGAGCAGAAAAACTGGTGGTACCACGGAAGAATCGCTTTCGTCCAGTTATGTTGTGTATTTCAACATTGCCGGAGGAGAGCTTTTTTATTTGTTTACTGTAACAAAATTGATTTCTAATGCAGGAGGAATGAAAAATGGCCAGAATTGATGCCATAAGTAAAGCGTTTGAACCACAGGAAGCTGAGAACAGAATATATCAGCAATGGCAGGACGATCGAAGGTTTACTCCTGTGCCTGACCCAGATAAAGAGCCATATACTATTGTTATCCCGCCACCTAATATTACCGGTCAGCTTCATATGGGGCATGCGCTTGATAATACGCTTCAGGATATTCTGATCAGATTTAAAAGAATGCAGGGTTATGCTGCTTTGTGGCTGCCCGGTACTGATCACGCATCAATTGCCACTGAAGCAAAAATTGTAGAGAGGATGCGTCAGGAAGGTATCAGCAAAGAAGATATCGGCAGAGATGATTTTCTCAAGCGTGCCTGGGAATGGAAGCACGAGTATGGTGGACGTATTATTGAACAACTCAAGCGATTGGGATCATCATGTGATTGGAGCCGCGAACGCTTCACAATGGACGATGGCTTGTCAGAGGCTGTTCAGGAAGTGTTTATCAGACTTTTTAATAAGGGTTTGATTTATCGAGGCGAGAGAATTATCAACTGGTGTCCTCATTGTCTTACATCCATTTCCGATGCTGAAGTTGAATATCAGGACAAGCAGGGAAGCTTCTGGCATCTACGTTATCCGTTGGCAGATGGCAGTGGATATTTAAGTTTGGCAACGACCAGACCGGAAACTCTGCTCGGCGATACCGCTGTGGCGGTTAATCCAGCTGATGAGAGATACAGTCATTTGATTGGCAAAAATGTTGTTTTGCCGCTTGTGAATCGCGAGATTCCTGTGATAGCGGATGATTATGTTGATATGGAATTTGGTACAGGTGTTGTAAAAATTACGCCGGCACATGATCCAAATGATTTTGAGGTTGGTTTAAGACATCAGCTGCCTGTCATAAATGTTATGACTGATGATGCTCATATAAACGAAGAAGGAGGAGTTTACAGCGGTCTTACAAGAGAAGAAGCTCGTAAGCGAATTGTCTCTGATCTGGAAGATGGCGGGTATCTTGAGAAAACAGAACCTCATCAGCATAATGTCGGCGCCTGCTACAGGTGTGGCACTACAGTTGAACCGAGAGTTTCCTTCCAGTGGTTTGTTAAAATGCAGCCGCTTGCAGAACCTGCCATTGAAGCAGTTAAAAATAATGATACGAAGTTTGTCCCGGAGCGTTTTGAGAAAACATACTTCAACTGGATGGACAATATTCGTGACTGGTGTATCTCACGTCAATTATGGTGGGGACACAGGATACCGGCATACTATTGTAACTCCTGCGGTAAAATTATGGTTGGTCGTGAGATGCCTGATGTTTGCCCGGATTGTGGCTCGACGTCTTTCCGACAGGATGAGGATACTCTTGATACTTGGTTCTCATCAGCCCTGTGGCCGTTTTCAACACTGGGCTGGCCAGAAAATACAGAGGATTTTAACTATTTTTATCCTACAAGTGTGCTTGTAACCGGATATGACATTATTTTCTTCTGGGTAGCAAGAATGATTTTTTCCGGTCTTGAGCATACAGGCAAGACGCCATTCCATACTGTATTTATACATGGCATAGTGCGTGACAGTGAAGGTCGTAAGATGTCAAAATCTCTTGGAAATGGTATTGATCCTCTGGAAATCATTGATGATTATGGTGCGGACGCTCTGCGTTATGCCCTTGTAACAGGTAATGCACCAGGCAACGACCAGCGTTTCCAGGCTGAGAAAATAGAAGCCGGCCGCAACTTCATCAATAAAATATGGAATGCTTTCCGCTTTGTGGTTATGAACTTCGATGATGAGATCAGTGTTGATAGTTTGCGCATCAATATCGATGACCTTACACTTGAAGATAAATGGATTTTAACCAGATTGCAGCAGCTGATTGAAGAAGTTAGTCATAATCTTGATAAATATGAACTTGGTGTTGCCTTGGCAAAAATTTACAGCTTCCTCTGGGAGGAATTCTGTGACTGGTACATCGAAATGTCCAAGGCCAGATTGAATGACAAAGGTAGCAGAGGAAGAACTGTTGCTCAATCTGTCTTGAATTACACACTGGCAAAAGCTATGCAGTTACTGCATCCGTTTATGCCGTTTGTTACTGAGGAGATCTACGGACATCTTATTACTGATGGTGATTCAATTATGGTCAGCAGCTGGCCTCAGGCAGATGCTTCTCTAATATTCAATGAAGAGTCTGAACGCATGACCGTTCTTATGGACGCGATCCGGGGGATCAGAAATATCAGAACAGATATGCAGGTGCCATTTAGCCGGAAAATCAACCTGCTTGTAGTTTCAGACAAGCCTGAGATAAGAAATATGTTTGCTGAGAGTCTTGCGTTTATGCAGCGTCTCGCAGGTGTTGAAGGCCTTGAAACAAGACAAAACAGCGAAGGTATACCGGCAACTGCTGTTACGGCTCTCTTCGCCGGAGGAGAAGTGTTCATTCCTCTAGAAGATCTGATTGATATTGAGAAAGAAATCGCCCGTCTGACCAAGGAAAAAGAAAACCTTGAGCAGGAACTTAAGAGAGTACGGGGTAAGCTTGCGAATGAGTCTTTTGTCAATAAGGCACCGGAAAAAGTTATACAGGCTGAACGCGAAAAATTGAGCAAATATGAGTCGATGTATCAGAGTACGGTTGAAAGAATAGGGAAGCTGGGATAAAAATGAAACAGGACAGTGCGAAACATGATATTAAGCTGATGAACAGAGCGGATTTACAGTTGCCTCTAACCAAATTTGATTATCAGGATAAACTCGTCGTAGTTACAGGTGGAGCCGCAGGTATTGGCCGCTGTATCAGTTTAAGCTTCGCGGCTAATGGCGCTAAGGTGATTATTCTTGATCGTGACCAGGAAGCTTGCCGTGAAACCGTCGAGCTTGGTACCACTCATGATTTCAAGCACGATATACTCTGGCTGGCTGTTGATCTGGCAAAACCTGAAGCTGTTAATCAGGCTGTGTCTGATTTGCGATCTTCGCTTGATAGATCAGGCGTGAGTGTCTTGATTAATAATGCGGCTATTGCTAATGCGCACACCGCACATCTTGAGAGTGAAGATGCGGAGGATTTTGATAAAGTTCTGTCTGTAAATCTGCGGGCGCCATTCTTATTGTCAAGATTGATGATCCCATGGCTAAGACAAGCAAGCGGTAATATTATTAATATAGCTTCCACACGAGCTTATATGTCAGAAGCCAATTCCGAGGGCTATGGCGCCAGTAAAGGCGGTGTAGTCGCCTTGACCCACGCCATGGCCGTTACGCTTGGGAAATATAAATTGCGTGTAAATAGTGTCAGTCCTGGCTGGATTGCTACGGAACAATGGCAGAAGGGTATGCCGCCGGCACTGGATTTCTCTGAAGATGATCATAATCAACATCCGGCAGGCCGTGTTGGCAGGCCGGCTGATATTGCTGCAGCTTGCCTGTATCTTGGTTCAGATGATGCCGGATTTATAACAGGTGTCAATTTGACGGTAGATGGTGGCATGACTCATAAAATGATTTACATTTAAGAGGAATAAAACTCTGATAAACAAAATGAGTTGACGTTCAGCAAAAACACCCATAAAATGATATTGGCTCGTCTGCTGCAAGAATTGATTTCGATTTTGGTTGCTTAGGCAGGCTTGCTGTGATGTGTATCGGCATTTAATAATATAAAGGAGATGAACATTATGCCACTCGTAACAACTAAGGAAATGTTTCAGAAGGCCTATGAGGGCGGTTACGCCATCGGTGCTTTCAACGTAAACAACATGGAGATCATCCAGGGTATTACAGAAGCCGCAAAAGATCTGCGCGCTCCTCTGATTCTTCAGGTTTCTTCAGGTGCCAGGAAGTATGCTAATCATACATACCTGACCAAGCTCGTAGAGGCTGCTATCATCGAAACTGATCTGCCAATAGCACTGCATCTGGATCATGGTGATACTTTTGAGCTCTGTAAGAGCTGTATCGACGGTGGATTCACTTCAGTTATGATCGACGGTTCACATCATGGCTATGAAGCTAATGTAGAGCTGACCAAGAGAGTTGTAGAATACGCTCATGATAAGGGTGTTGTTGTTGAAGCAGAGCTCGGCCGTTTGGCTGGTATTGAAGATGATGTTAACGTATCATCAGAAGACGCTTCATATACAGATCCTGAGCAGGTATATGATTTCGTAACACGCACAGGCTGTGATTCGCTGGCGATCGCTATTGGTACAAGCCATGGCGCTTACAAATTCAAACCCGGTCAGAATCCTCAGCTGCGCTTCGATATTCTTGAAGAAATTGAGAAGAAACTGCCTGGTTTCCCGATTGTTCTGCATGGAGCAAGCTCGGTTATCCCTGAATATGTTGAAATGATCAATAAATTCGGTGGCGAGATGCCTGATGCTATCGGTATTCCTGAGGATATGCTCCGTCAGGCCGCTAAGATGGCAGTATGTAAGATCAATATTGACTCTGACCTGCGTCTTGCGATGACCGGTACTATCCGCAAGTATTTTGCTGAGAACCCCAGTCATTTTGATCCTCGTCAGTATCTTAGCCCAGCTCGTTCTGCTATCAAAGGTATGGTAGAGCACAAGATCAAGAGTGTTCTTGGTTGCGACGGTAAGATCTGATTTCAAATTTAATTTTAGACATAGAAAAAACGGCTGTTTCAAGTTATATACTTGAGGCAGCCGTTTGTATTGTGGGCTTGTAATCAGGCGATATTTTCAGTGCTTATTAATTTGCCATGAACCAGAAGTCTATGTGATGCTACTCTAACGGGATGGCAGGTGACAAGCAGTATACGACTATCACCTTCGGTGGGCTCGTTGAAATACTCAGGTAGCTCACGCGGCTCAATTATGCTGATACGATCTACTTCATAGGTTAATCTCTGAGATTTATTTTCAATCACAACCTTATCGCCTGTTACAACTTCGCCAAGACGGTTGAAGTGCCTGCCGTAATCGTACATGCGATGACCAAGATAAATGCTAAGTCCGGGCTCGCCAACCGGTGTGCTATAGCTGTAATGCCCGATGGCGACACGAAGATTATATTTGGTAGAGCCTTCGGCAATTGGCATATCGACATTGATTTTATCGATTTTCATTCGCCCTATAGCTTTTACCGTGATTACTTCTGGTTCTGGTTCAACAGGCTCGGTTTCTGATTGCTCTGTTTCGCCCAGATCTTCAGTTTCATCAAAATTATAACCATTGTCATCACCGAAGGTTTCGATTTCTTCACCGGGAACCACCCAATCATCAGCGTTGAAGGTTATTGTGCCTTCGCCTTCCTCAAATGCTTCCTGAAGCTGTTTACTTAACCTGTCCTGTTGCCAGTGTACATACATTGGCTTGACAATAAGATATATCCCTATAACAGCGATTAAGATGACTGCTATATCAAGAACCCAAATTATTGGTTTTTTTGGTTGTCTCTCTTTTATCGGGTTTACAATCGGTTTCTCTCTGTTAAAAATTGACATGCTCATTCGCCTCCATTATTCTTGACACGATTTGTTGTCAGACTGCCGGGCAATATCAAGTAATGCCTCACTGTCCTGCGGTGGAAGTTCCTGTTCCTTAAGTTTTCTGGCCAGTTCCTGCAGTGCCTCCGCTTCCTTGCGCAGTCTTAAACGGAATGCTCTTCGAAGAGCAGCGTTATCGTATTCTTTGTGTTCAAGCGCAGTCTGTGGTATATAGGCTTTTACCGGTTGTGGAATATTGTTTTCATCAACAGCGACAAATACAAGATATGCACGGTTGACATGTTGCTTGTGCATATTCAAATGCTCAACGAAGGTATCCACTCGAACCTCAAGGGAAGTATTTCCTGTCCATGTTACTTCTGCTTCCAAGACTACTGTATCATTCATCTTCACAGGTGCGATGAATTCCAGCGGATCTACTGCGGCAAGTGTCACATCACAGCAGGCATGGCGTCTGGCTTCAACCGCGGCTGTTACATCTATCCATTCCATTAGTTTTCCGCCGAATAGGCGTTTGGCTCCATTAACATGTGAAGCCATAACTATTTGTACATGAGTCGTTCTCATGAGCACCTCCAGATGGTAAAAACATTATATATTCAACAAATAAGTTGCATTATAATAAATATTTAATAAATATGGCAAAATATTCCGATTTGCATCTTAACCAAGGGCTTATAATAGGCTATAGATGAGATTTTAACATACCGGCAACACCGGTGAAAGGAATTAGTTATGAAAATTGACATACACGATACATCAGGTATTACACGATACACAGAAGACAAACCTTTTAATTTACTACATGTGCTTCAGAAACTGGATCAACAGATTAACGCGCCTTGCGGTGGCAAGGGCACCTGTGGTAAATGTCGTGTGGATATTGATAATGTAGGTTCCGTATTATCTTGCCAGACCGTAATAAGTGAGCAGTGGCTTGAAGATCATGGTCTTAATGAAGATGATGTGATACAGGTAAGAGTTCCCATATCCGGCAAAGCTAAGATATCAACAGAAGGGTTGCTGCCTGATCTTGATCTTGCTCCGCTGCTCAACAGAGGAGTGTATCATCATACAAAAGCCGATATCCATGATCAGAGATCTGATGAGCAGCGCTTCGAAGATGAGACTGGTTTAAAAATCCCGTTTTATCTTCTTAATAGACTTCATGACAAGATCAAACAACAGAATGATATTGAGTTTTTCTTCCGGAGGGATACAGGTGAAATAACTTATTTCCCAGAATCGGGAAGTGCAAGACTGCTTGGTATGGCCGTTGATATTGGCACTACAACGCTTGCTGCCTGGCTTTATGATCTTGAGGCAGGCAACAATCTCTCGGTTGTGTCCATGATGAATCCGCAGCGTAGTTATGGTGCTGATGTTATCAGCCGCATAGAGCAGGTAGACGGTAATATAAAAAATCTTGAGGCTATGAGTAAACAGATACAAAACGCTGTCAGTCAACTTGGAGCGCAGCTGCTGAGAGAATCAGCCCTTGAAGATGAAGTTATCAGCAGCATAAGCATCAGCGGTAATACTACAATGATGCATCTGTTAATGGAGCTAAATCCTTCTGATATCGCGCGCTCACCATTTATACCGGTCAGTTTATCCGCAAGAGTTTTGCGCGCAGAGGAACTTGGTTTTATTATGCCTGGCAACCCGCTTTGTCTGCTGCTGCCGTCTATTTCAGCTTATGTTGGCGCGGATCTGACAGCGGGTATGATGGCATGCAAATTATTTCCGACAAGTGATAAGAAACAATTATTGGTAGATCTTGGTACAAATGGAGAAATAATTTTATCAGTACCCGGTGGTATTTTATCATGTTCAACGGCTGCCGGTCCTGCTTTTGAGGCGGCTAATATCAGCTGTGGTATGAGTGGTTCAGATGGCGCCATTGACGCTGTTAATTTCAACGATGGTAATTTTAATTGTTCTGTTATCGGTGAAGGTAAAATTTCCGGAGTATGTGGTTCCGGGCTTGTTTCAATAATAGCGGTTTTGCTTGAGCAGGGCGTGATTGATGAAACAGGTAGATTTACTGATGAGCCTGAACTGTTGCCTTCTACACTTGCTGAGAGGTTGATTGAGGATGATAATGGCACCAGATTCTATCTTGATCAGGCCGGAGGCGAAGTTTTTCTAAATCAGAAGGATATACGCGAACTGCAAAATGCAAAAGCCGCTGTAGCCGCAGGTGTCGCAAAATTGCTTAAACAGGCAGGAATAGAAGCCTCAGAGCTTGATGAAGTTTTGATAGCAGGCGGATTTGGAAATTATCTTGCTGTTGCTGACGCTTATGCCATTGGTTTGCTGCCGGAAGGGGCCAGAGATAAAACACGTGCTGTAGGTAATACATCTGGCATGGGCGCTGCTGCCTGTCTGCTAAATGAACAGCTGCGCCAGGATGCATCACTGGCAGCACTTGCTGTGGATTATTATGAGTTATCAGCTGATCCGGAATTTACTGATTTGTATATTGAAGCTATGATGTTCCCGGAGTAGAAAATGGAAGATATAACACAGGCAAAAGTTAGGCTCCGCGGTGAGATGTCCGTGTGGCGGCAAACACTTAAATTAGAAGAAGTATTGAGACAATCTGCGATTCTTTGTGATTTGCTGATTGAGTTTGTGCGCAGGAATGATAATTGGTTTCGCGCACGGACTCAGAATAAGCGGCCGGTAATCGCCCTTTATAATGCATTTCGCCACGAAGCTGATTTCGCTTGCGCATGGAGTGAATTGCAGAGTATAGGCTGGGACCTTGCTTTTCCCATTGTCTTAAAAAAAGATTGCGATAATAGCAGACAAATGGTATTTGTATCAGCGCCTGTCCCCATAGAAGAAAAATGGTTCAACAGAGGGCATTTTGGTGTGATGGAGCCGCCTTATGATAAGGCATCAATAATTACGCCTGATATAATTATTATGCCTGGACTTGCATTTGATATGCAGGGAGGCAGACTTGGCTGGGGCAAGGCTTATTATGACACATATTTAGCGAGCATGAATCACAGTTGTGTCACAATAGCAGCTGCGCTTGAAGGTCAGATTGTTGAGCAAGTACCTGTTGCGGAGCATGATCAGCCGGTTGATGCTATCTTAACAATCTCAGGTGTCCAGAAAACTATAGAATCACCGATTGAACTTGTTTTCTGAAACATTATTATTCTTATGATAAAATATACCTAAACAAATGTTTCTTCACAATCTCTGGAACAGGAGGATTAGATAAGATGAAACTAACAGTTTTGGGTAACTCAGGTGGTTTCCCCGCTGCAGGCGGAGCCACATCAGGGTATCTTCTGGAAATAGAAGGACATTATATACTTATTGATTGTGGCAGTGGCGTGCTGTCGAATATGTTCAGGTATATAAATATCGCTCAGTTGGACGCTGTGATTATTACACATTTGCATTCTGACCATATCAGTGATGTTGATGTTTTGAAGTACGCTGTTGATCTGTCTCGTAAATATGGACTGGATCGTGAACCTCTGCCGGTTTTCGCGCCTGCAACTCCGGAAATGGCTGCTGACAGTCTGCAAGGTGAAGGCTTGCTGATAGTAGGGCAACTAAAAGAGCATATGAAAATGAATCTTTATGGCGCGAATCTTGAAACTTATCGGATGAATCATCCGATCGAGACCTATGGTCTAAGAATTGAACATGAGGGCAGAGTTTTTGCTTTTACTGCAGATTCTACCCCGTGCGAGTCACTTGATGATTTGCTACAGGATGCTGACCTGGCAATTATGGATGCCGGCATGCTTGAAAAACACCGTAAACCTGTTATGATGCATCTAACTGCGGCTGAATGTGCTGAAACCGCCAATCGCTGCGGCGTGAAACGCTTGCTGCTCACGCATATGCTACCACTGATAGATCCGGCCGAACTGCTTGCCGAAGCTTCTGCCATCAGACCAGAGACTGAATTAACAGAACTTCTCGCTGAATATAAGGTTTGAATCGACAATTTGTCAATTGGATATGACTGGCAAGCTGAATACAAAAGCAGTAGAATAAACTGTCAGATAATATGATAGTTTATGATGATTTAAGGAGTTTGGTATGGACAACACGCAAACAAAGAAACAAACAGCCGTTATTACGGTTGTCGGACATGACCGTGTCGGTATAATAGCTGCGGTGTCAAGATTGCTGGCAGATAAAAACGTAAATATCAACGATATTTCTCAGACAATCCTTCAAGATGTGTTTACGATGATTATGATGGTTGATCTTAGTAAATCACAGGAAGATATCAAACTGTTGGCTGACGAGCTGGAAGCTCTTGGCAAATCGTTGGAGATATCGATTAGAATTCAACATACTGATATTTTTGATGCTATGCATCGCATATGAAGGGACCGGTCTGTGTAATTTATGTTCAATGAATTTGAGATATTGGAAACTATCAGAATGTTCCAGGAACAACATCTGGATGTTCGAACAATTACTATGGGTATTTCACTCATGGATTGTGCTACCGGCGACAGTGAGAAAACCTGCCAGATAATTTACGATAAAATATGTCGTAAGGCTGAGCATCTTGTCAAAACGGGCGAAGATATAAGCAGGGAATATGGTATACCAATCATTCATAAGAGAATATCCGTAACGCCTATTTCGCTTGTGGCAGCTTCCGGTGATACCAGAGATTATACTTGTTACGCACGCGCGCTTGACAGAGCTGCCGCTCAGGTTGGTATAAATTTTATTGGTGGTTTTTCCGCACTTGTTCAAAAAGGCTATTCGGATAGTGATAGAGCTTTGATAGCTTCAATTCCAGAAGCTCTTGCTACAACTGATCTCGTATGCTCATCCATAAATCTGGCAACTACCAGAGTGGGTATTAATATGGATGCAGTTCGTGATATGGGTAAAATAATCAAGCAGACAGCTGAACTGACTGCTGATCAGGACGCGATTGGCTGCGCTAAACTTGTAGTGTTTGCCAATGCTCCTGACGATAATCCGTTCATGGCCGGAGCTTTTCTCGGTCCTGGCGAACCTGAATGTGTTATTAACGTTGGAGTAAGCGGACCAGGTGTTGTTAAACATGCTATGGAGAGTGCCCGCGGACAAGATCTTGGCGTGCTTGCAGATACCATCAAGAGAGCGGCGTTTAAAATAACCAGAGTTGGCCAGCTTGTCGCTCGTGAGGCATCAAGGAGACTTGATGTGCCGTTTGGTATTATTGATCTTTCACTTGCACCTACCCCGGTTGTTGGTGACTCCATTGCCAGGATACTTGAAGAGTTTGGGCTCGATACGTGTGGCGCCTGGGGGACTACGGCTGCTCTGGCAATGCTCAATGACGCGGTTAAGAAGGGTGGGACAATGGCATCATCTTTTGTCGGTGGTTTAAGTGGAGCGTTTATTCCTGTTAGCGAAGATGAAGGTATGATTGCCGCTGTGAATGCGGGCGCGCTCTCGCTTGAGAAACTTGAAGCAATGACCTGTGTCTGTTCTGTCGGCATCGATATGGTAGCTATTCCGGGAGATACTCCTGCGGAGACTATTTCCGGTATAATAGCTGACGAGATGGCTGTCGGTACCTTCAACAATAAAACCACAGCTGTGCGTATTATACCTGTTCCCGGTAAGACAGTTGGTGATACGGTTTCTTATGGTGGTCTGCTTGGATCGGCTCCTATTATGAAAGTCAATTCAGCATCACCTGCCGACTTCATTAATCGTGGAGGCAGAATACCGGCACCTATTCATAGTATGAAAAATTGATTGTAACTTTTTGACAATATGAAGACAAAACATAAACACGGGGGCTGTCATATGACTGCTCCCGTGTTTTGTTTCGCCAAGGTAATTTTAAATATAATCAGTTAAATCTTGCAGCAGCAGCTTCAATTGCAGCCGCCACAGTTTCAGGCGCTGGAGCTCCCGTGATTTTTCGCTGCCTTACACATGTATCAAGACTGATAGCGGTAAAAATATCTTCATCAATCAAGTTTGAAAAAGTTAACATTTCCTCCAGATTCAGGTCTTCAAGAGCACATTTTTTCTCAACACAATAGCGCACCATTTTACCTGAAACTTCATGCGCATTGCGGAAGGGGAGTCCTTTTTTTACCAGATAATCAGCAAGATCGGTAGCGTTTGTAAAACCACCGGCAGCAGCTCTGCGGCAGCTGTCTGATTTCACTTTCATAGTTGATAACATACCGGTAAAAGCCGGCAGACACATTTTAACCGTATCAACTGCGTCGAATATAGCTTCCTTATCTTCCTGCATATCCTTGTTATAGGCAAGCGGAAGTCCCTTCATCATTGTCAGAAGTGTCATTAGTGAACCATAGACACGACCGGTTTTGCCTCTGGTCAGCTCAGCTATATCGGGATTTTTCTTCTGGGGCATAATACTGCTGCCGGTGCTGTATGCGTCATCAAGATCAACAAAAGCGAACTCCTGGCTGGACCAGAGAATTATTTCTTCACTTAGTCTTGATAGATGCATCATAAAGATGGATAATGCGCTTGCAAGCTCAATCGCGTAATCGCGATCAGATACTCCATCAAGGCTGTTTAGCGAAATCGCTTTGAAACCAAGCTTCTGAGCAACCGCATTACGATCAAGATTGTAAGTTGTACCGGCAAGTGCTCCTGAACCTAACGGCATGACGTCCATACGTCTTGTACAGTCATCCAAACGGTCAATATCTCTTGAGAGCATCTCAACATAAGCCATCAAATGATGAGCCATAGTGATTGGCTGTGCACGTTGAAGATGTGTATAGCCGGGCATTATTGTTTCTGTATGGCTGCGGCATAAATCAAGCAGTGTGTAATACAGATTGAGAATTAGCTCTCTGATTTCTGCGGTGGCGTCCGCAAGGTATAATCTCAAGTCAAGAGCTACCTGATCATTTCGGCTTCTGCCTGTGTGCAGTCTTCTACCAGCGTCGCCGATTCTGTTTGTCAATTCAGCTTCAATAAACATGTGGATATCTTCAGCTTGTGGATCAAACATAAGCTTACCGGTCTCAATGTCATTTAAAATGCTGTCGAGACCATCGATTATTGCAACAGCGTCATCATTGCTGATAATACTCTGTGCTGCCAGCATAGCAGCATGTGCTTGACTGCCGCGTATATCATGCTTGTACATGCGGGCGTCAAAAGAAATTGAGGAATTATAGGCGTTGACTGCTGTATCTGTTTCTTTGCTGAAACGTCCGGCCCAGAGTTTTGAGCTCTGAGCCGGTGTTTCCTGCAGATTGGAATTATTAATAGTTGTATTATTCTGCGACATTAACATAGCCTCTCTGTATCAGGTGCCAGTGGATGTATACTTAATCCAGCAGGCCGTTGCGTTTCTTCATTTGAGCTACAACTTTCATCGGTAAACCAAAGCAATTAATGAAGCCGCCGGCATCTGCCTGATCATAAACCACATCTTCACCAAATGTTGACAACTCTTCTTCGTAAAGTGAGAAAGGAGAGGTTGTGCCAGCCGGTATGACATTGCCTTTGTATAATTTAAGTTTTACTTTACCACTAACGGTTTTTTGAGTTTCATTAACAAAAGCATCAAGAGCCTCGCGCAGAGGATGGAACCATTGTCCGAAATATACAAGCTCCGCATACTTCTGAGCAACAAGATCCTTATAGTGCATAGTATCTCTGTCAAGACAGAGCAGCTCGAGCTCACGGTGAGCTGCGTACATTATTGTTCCTCCGGGTGTTTCATACACGCCTCTTGATTTCATACCGACAAGACGATTTTCCACCATGTCAGCTATACCAACACCATTTCTGCCAGCTATTTTATTCAGTTCTTTTAGCATATCTACTGGAGCGAGTGCCTGGCCATTAACTTGCACCGGTATTCCGGCTTCGTATTCTATTTCAACATATTCTGCCTTGTCTGGGGCCATTTCCGGTGAAACCATCATTTCAAGGATCTTGTCATATTGAGGTTCATTTGCCGGATCTTCCAGATCCATACCCTCATGGCTCAGATGCCAGAGATTTTTATCCATTGAATAATTATTCTCTTTTGTAACCGGGACAGGGATACCACGTTCGTTAGCGTAATCGATTTCTTCATCACGTGATTTGATATCCCAGATTCTCCAGGGGGCGATAATCTTCATTTCAGGAGCCAGTGCCTTGATGGTAAGTTCAAAACGTACCTGATCATTGCCCTTGCCGGTACATCCATGCGCGATAGTTGTGCAACCTTCTTTGCGCGCTATTTCGACCATTCTCTTAGCGATAATCGGACGTGCGAACGAAGTACCCAGAAGATACTTACCTTCATAAACGGCGCCTGCTTTCATGGTTGGATAAATATAATCTGTAATGAACTCTTCTGAAATGTCTTCAATGTAACATTTGCTGGCACCACACTTGAGTGCTTTTGCCCTCAAAGCTTCATGATCGAGGTCGATACCGACTTCGCCAGCCATTGCGATGACTTCACAATCATAGTTTTCAAGCAGCCAGGGGATGATAATTGACGTATCAAGTCCACCTGAATAAGCCAGCAGAATTTTTTCTTTTGCCATAATTAATTACCTCCTGCGATTAATATGCATAAAATGTAGATTGATTGCATAAAAACATTATTTGTTTGAATAATTATAAATCAAACAGCTGATATTGGCTATTGTGCTTTTTGCTCAACTTAACTCCTATGAGTATACTGCTGACATGTTTACTATGTCAAAAGAAAGCTTCTTCATAACTTGTATGACAGCGTGCTATAATTGGATAGATATGAAATAAATATTTGTTGAGGAGAATGCCAATGCCTTATCCAATAATTGATGCCATTGCAGGAAAATATTTAATCGCTGATGGTCGGTTTTATGATTTTGACAGTCATCTATCTACGAAGCTGAGACAACCAACAGAGCATTTGATGTATTATGAGGTTATCCGCATAACAGATAATATTCCTTTGTTCTGGGATGATCATATTGCAAGATTACAACATTCTATTAATGGCAGCTTCGTTTTACCTGAAGATCTGCTCAAACATAGCAGAAATCTGATTTCACGTCATCTTGAACTGGGTATCAGCCTTGAGGGGCTGAATCTGCGTATTGTCGCTACCCCTGAACTATATGTTATTCATCTGATTCCATCTTACTATCCTGATCTTGCTCAGTTGAGCGCAGGTGTGCCAACCTTGATTATTGATTGGGAAAGAGACAATCCTAACGTCAAAATTATCAAAGCTGACTATAAAGAAGCAGTCGCTGATGGCTTCGCACGCAATAATAAATTTGGACGACCATTTGAGCTGCTGCTGGCTGATCAAAAAGGTTTGTTGACTGAAGGATCAAGATCAAATCTGTTTTTTATTAGAGATAATAAAGTGATATCAGCGCCTGATGAGAGAATTCTTCTGGGTATTACAAGAAAATATGTTATGCAGGCAATAGCCGAAGCTGGAGCAGAGATGTTAACTGGCTTGATCAGTAAAAATGAGATTAATGATGACAATATAGACGCGGCTTTTCTGTCCGGTTCGCCCATAGATTTACTGCCAATAAGTTCAATTGAGGATCATCAATTAAAATCCGCCGATAATGATATGTTTTGTGCCATCAATCAGAAATATCATATGATCATGAGAGAGTGGCTGGAAAATCATAGACATTATGGCCCTGATAAGAATTAGCTAATCCTTAATTTTACTGATATAATATTCTGGCAAAAGCTCGCGGACGGCATTTTTATGAGTGCCAAAGCGGCTGATATAATAATAATTATTTTCTTAAAAAACAAGGAGGAATTTGAATGCATCAAGAAAGTGGACGTGTTTCAGTTAGTACGGAGAATATTTTTCCGATTATTCGCAAATGGCTTTACTCGGATCGTGATATTTTCTTGAGGGAGCTCGTTTCAAATGCTTCGGATGCCATTTCCAAGCTCAAGAGACTTGCCGATCTTGGTGAGGCGAAACTACCTGAAGATGAACAGTTCCGAATAGATATCAGTTTCGACAGTGAAGCTGGTGAGTTAGTGATAGCGGATAATGGCATTGGTATGACTACTGAGGAGATTCGTAAGTATATCAATCAGATTGCTTTTTCCGGTGTCATGGATTTTGTAGAGAAATATAAGGATAAAGGTGCTGAAGAAGCTGGTATCATTGGTCATTTCGGTCTTGGCTTCTATTCAGCGTTTATGGTTTCAGAGGATGTGAGAATCGACACTCTTTCTTGGCAGCCTGATGCTCAGGCAGCAAGCTGGCAAAGCAGTGATGGCATGGAATATGTTATGGACAGTTCCGATTATGACCGCAGAGGTTCTCGTATAACATTGAAACTGTCTGAAGAGGGGAAATCCTTCCTGACAGCGTCAGTTCTTCGTGATATTCTTGATAAATACTGCAACTTCATGCCTTATCCAATTTACTTCCGCGATCTTGTAGAAGAACGCAAAGCAGCGGAAGAGGCCGCGAAGAAGGCAGAGGAAGCCGCTGCAGAAACTGATAAGAATGAAGACGAAGAGAAAGCCGCTGAAATAAATTTAGAAAATCAAAATAGCGAAACCCCTGTCAACAATGTTTCGCCGCTTTGGTTGAAGAATCCATCAGATTGTACTGACGAGGAATACAAAGAATTCTATCGTACAACTTTTCGTGATTTTCGGGAGCCGCTCTTCTGGATTCATTTGAACATGGATTACCCGTTTAAGCTAAAAGGTATTCTTTATTTTCCGCAAACGGATAATATGTACGAAACACTTGAAGGCAGAATTAAGATTTATTACAATCAGGTTTTTGTTGCTGATAATATTAAGGAAATAATTCCTGAGTTTCTTTTCCTTCTCAAAGGCTGTATAGATTGTCCTGATCTGCCGCTGAATGTTTCCCGCAGTTTCTTGCAAAATGATGATTATGTCAGCAAACTATCGAGTCACATTATTCGTAAGGTATCTGACAAACTCAATAAACTGTTTAAAGACGAGCGTGAATCCTATGAATCATATTGGCAGGATATTGGTGTTTTTGTTAAATACGGAATGCTGCGTGATGAAAAATTCTACGATAGAGTCAAAGATATCGCTGTGTTTAAGACCGTAAACAGCAAGTATCTTACATTAACTGAGCTGCCGGATGAAATATACTATACACCTGATGCGAAACAGCAGGTTGCTTATATTCAGATGGCACAGGCTCGCGGACTTGAAGTTGTAGTTATGGATCACGAATTAGATAATCATTTCATGTCGATGGTTGAGTATAAAAATAGTGGTAAGAAATTCAAGAGAGTTGATGCTGAACTTGGCGGAAAAGAGAGCGAGAGTGATCGGATAGAATCATATACTGGACTGTTTAGACAAGCCAGTGGTGACGAGAAACTTGAAGTCAAGGTTCAGGCTCTTGGTGAGAACGCTCTACCTGCGATGATTCTTGAGTCAGAAGAAAATCGCCGAATGCAAGAGATGCGTAAACAATTTGAGAAAATGCAGGGCAAAGGTGACAACGCAATGGATTTTGACAGCATGTTCCCTTTGCAGCAGACTCTTGTTGTCAACGAAGATCATCCACTTGTTTCAAAACTGCACGCTCTTGGAGAGTTGTCTGATAAGAAGGAAAAAGCAGAACAGATCGCTCGTCAGGTGTATGATCTGGCTAGACTTGGTCACGGTTCTCTGGCTGCAGATGATATGGCTGAGTTCCTTAAGCGCAGCTCAGAATTGCTGCAGCAGCTTGCCAACCAGTGATTTTATAATGCTCATGTCCGCCAAAAAACGGGCATGAGCATTCAAATGCTAATATAAAAGACAATAAATTTTTGAATATTATTCACCTTTTGGATTTAGCTGTGAAGAGCGTAGGTGAAAATAATAATAAGGATGGCAAAGGTTATGAGTATTAACAGCCAAGTCAGAAGAGTATTTGTTGTGAAACGCCCCGGTTTTGATGTCGAGGCCAGGGGGCTTGTTGCTGATTTGCGTGAAAATCTTGGGGTGGCTGGATTGGATTCAGTCAGGATTTTCAATCGCTATGATGTTGATGGAATAAATGAAGATGATTTTCAACTGGCTATTAAACAGGTATTCTCTGAGAGTCCTGTAGACGATGTTTTTGTTGAACAGGCAGAATTATTGGGAGATTTGATAATAGCGGTTGAAGCCCTACCAGGCCAATATGATCAAAGAGCTGATTCTGCTGCTCAATGCATACAGATCCTAACTCAGGGAGAGCGACCACGTTGCAGGACTGCTCGTATTTATTGCATGAGCGGCTCAATTGATTCACAGCAGGCAGATCAGATCAGAGCCTGGTTAATAAATCCGGTCGAGGCCAGAGAAGCATCTCTCGAAAAACCTCTATCTCTTGATGACCAGCTTGATACTCCAGAAATGATTGTTGAGGTAGATGGCCTCATTAGAGCTGATGACAACGAGCTTGAACAGATTAGAAATAAGGCTGGACTTGCGATGTCATTAGCAGATTTGAAGTTTATCAGAGAGTATTTCAGTAATGAGAAGCGTAATCCAACCTGGACCGAGCTGAGAGTGCTCGATACTTATTGGTCAGATCATTGTCGTCATACGACTTTTTTAACGCAGATTGATGACATAACCTTCAATAATGATGATGAACTCAGTCATCATATTCATAGTGTTCTTGAGGACTATAAACAAAGACGGCGTGAGCTCTATGGCAGCAGACTGCCCCATAAGCCAATTTGTCTTATGGATATTGCGACAATAGCTATGAAAAAATTACGAGCTGACGGTCTTCTTGATGATCTTGACCAGTCTGAGGAAATCAATGCCTGCAGTATAAAAATACAAGTGGATGTTGATGACCAGATTCAGGACTGGCTATTGATGTTCAAAAATGAGACACATAACCATCCAACAGAAATAGAACCTTTTGGTGGCGCGGCCACTTGTCTGGGAGGTGCAATTAGAGATCCTCTGTCAGGTAGATCATATGTTTATCAGGCAATGCGGGTTACGGGCAGTGGAGATCCAACCGTTCCGGTAAGCGATACCATCCCAGGGAAATTACCGCAGAGAAAAATTACAAGAACTGCTGCTCATGGCTACAGTTCTTACGGTAATCAGATAGGTTTGGCAACCGGTCAGGTTGATGAGATATATCATCCGGGTTATGTCGCCAAACGCATGGAGATCGGTGCAGTCATAGCTGCGGCTCCGGCTGAACAAGTAAGACGCGAAGTTCCCCAGCCTGGAGATAAGGTGATTCTGCTTGGAGGCCGCACGGGCCGCGATGGATGCGGTGGCGCGACAGGTTCGTCAAAAGCACATACTGAAGAATCACTGATTACCTGTGGTTCTGAAGTGCAGAAGGGAAATCCTCCTACAGAGAGAAAAATTCAGCGCTTGTTTAGAAATCCTGAAGCAGCTCGTATGATTAAGCGCTGTAATGATTTTGGTGCCGGTGGTGTATCCGTGGCGATTGGCGAACTCGCTCCCGGATTAAGAATCAATCTCGATCATGTGCCGAAGAAATACGAAGGTCTTGATGGTACCGAGCTGGCTATATCCGAATCACAAGAGAGAATGGCAGTTGTAGTTGCAGATGAGGATGTTCATAAATTTATCTCAGCTGCTGACTTGGAGAATTTGGAGGCTGTTGTTGTTGCTGAAATAACACAGGAACAGCGTATGGTAATGGTTTGGCGCGGGCAGACTATTGTTGACCTATCACGTGAGTTTATTGATAGTAACGGAGCTCCACAGCACACTTCAATAATTGTTGAATCCGCGAGCCTGAATAACAGCTTTTTCAAATCTGGAAATTTAAAAAATCTAACGTCAGATGACTATGAAGAAGTATTACTTCAACGTGTCGGAAGCTTACGGCATTGTTCTCGCAAGGGGCTTGTTGAAATGTTTGACAGTACTATCGGAGCCGGTACGATTCTTATGCCCTTCGGCGGTAGTCATCAGCTAACTGCTGAAGAAGGTATGGCGGCTTTGATACCTGTACTCGAAGGGAAAACAGATACTTGCAGTTTTATGGCGTATGGCTTCGATCCTGATTTATCGACCTGGAGTCCATTTCATGGCGCGTACTACGCAGTTTTACATTCTCTGTCACGTCTGGCTGCTATGGGTGCTGATCCTTTTGCGGCACGTCTGACATTTCAAGAATATTTTGAGAGATTAACTGATAAAACTAAATGGGGTAAACCTTTGATGGCTCTGCTTGGAGCTTATCAGGCTCAGCTTGATTTTTCTGTTGCGGCAATTGGTGGCAAGGACAGTATGTCAGGTAGTTTTAATGATCTGCACGTTCCACCCACGCTGGTATCTTTTGCCGTTGCTGCCGGTAAAGCTGAAAATGCTTGTTCAGCGGTTTTAAGTCAGGCTGGTCTGCCTGTGTGGCTGTTGGATATGCGCAGAAATGAACTTGATCTACCGGATATTTGTGATTGGCGAGAGAAGCTGGGCTTGATAACAAAATTACAAAAGAGAGGTTTTGTTGAAGCAGCGGCGACAGTCGATGCTGGTGGTATAGCTGTTGCAATCGCAAGGCAATGTTTTGGCGAGAAAACAGGTTTCGAATTTGATACAACTTTGACCATGAGTGATATTTTCCAAGCCAGACCTGGGGCTGTCCTGCTTGCTGTTGCTGATGTGGAAGGTATGAATCTGCTGCGTCAATCCGGAGCTGTTCTGATTGGCAGAAGTATTGAAGATCCGGAAATTGTTTTTGGCGGCAGACGTGTTAATCTGGAAGTGCTTATTACAAGCTGGCAGTCAAGACTTGAAAAAATATTCCCGACAAAGAGCAATAATGAGGTTGAAATGTTCAGTGAGTTTATGCCTGAGACCAAGGCAGAAACAACCACACCTCTGAAGGCTCCGGCTCAGATGTCATCACGTAAAGCTAAACCAAGAGTTTTTATTCCAGTTTTTCCTGGAACTAATTGTGAGTACGATACAGTGAAGGCTTATCATCAGGCAGGAGCTGAAACGGATGTGCTTGTTGTACGTAATCTCAGCTCTCAGGCTATTCAGGAAACACTTGCAGAAATGACAAGTAGAATCGCGAAAGCTCAGATTATTATGCTGCCAGGCGGTTTCAGTGGCGGAGATGAACCGGAAGGATCTGGTAAATTTATCGCGGCAGCTCTGCGTAATCCTGCTGTAACTGAGCAAATAAGAACATTGCTTAAAAACCGTGACGGTTTAATGCTTGGTATATGCAATGGCTTCCAGGCATTGATTAAGCTGGGTCTGCTGCCCTATGGTGATATCTGTGAGCTTGATTCCCATTCTCCGACTCTTACATTCAATCATATAGGACGACATGTTTCTTGTTATGTAACAACGAAAATTGTTACGAATAGATCTCCGTGGTTGTCTCTAACAACTCCTGGGGATTTATATCAAATACCGGTATCTCATGGTGAAGGAAGATTTTCCGCCAACAGTGAGGTTATGAAAAAACTGGTTGCTCAGGATCAAATAGCAACACAATATGTTGATTTTTCCGGCAAACCGTCAGCTGAGACGCACTATAATCCTAATGGTTCAACTGCTGCGATAGAAGGTCTGATTAGTCCGGATGGAAGAATATTCGGTAAAATGGGGCATAGTGAACGTGTTGGCAATAATCTGGCTCTGAATATTCCTGGTAAAAAAGATCAGCAATTATTCACGGCTGGTGTCAAATGGTTTGAATAGAAGATATAGTTTGTTCTGAATTTAATGGAGGTATTATGAAGCAGAATAGAAAATCTGTAATGCCAGCGGCTGGTTTTGCTGCTGAAAAAGGCAATGGCGGCAAGCGGGAATTAGGGCGGCTGCCGAGGTTTTTCATGCTGTTTATCTCTATTGTTATAATGCTGACAAGCTTACTGGCCGCATTTACACTCTTCAGAGATGTAATCATTCCTTTGCCAACTCCGGTTTATCAATATGAGCGAGTTTCTGATATAAGCTACCAGGTTCATAATAGACCATATGAATATAATAATATTCCTGTTCAAGATATGAACCTGGTATATATTACCGCATACACAGAGAGTATTTTGCCGGTTTTTAAGTACGAGATAAGTTCGCAAAATGAAGCGGAATTTAATGGTTATTATCAGCTTATTGCGATTTTTCGTGAATTTGACCCATCTAATCCTTCAGTAATTATTTCTGAAGACACCCGGCCGCTCGGAGAACGGATCGATCTGAATTATTATGGCCGCGATTTGAGTATAATTCAGTCTACTGAAGTTAAACTGGCAGATTATCTTGCTGGTATTACCGATCTTGATAATAACCATGTATATCAGTTGGAAATTGGTTTGCAGACTGACATATCAGTGAAGAAAAATTCGACAGAGGTTTTAAGGCTGACAGAGAGACCGGGACTGAAAATACCGTTATCAGATGTTACTTTTGCAGTTGATATAAATAATCCTACTGATACAGATGATACTGTATGGCAGATCAGGAGATGGCAATTAGAACTTAATTCTCTGCCAGAATGGGTTTATCCGGTAGTTTTTGTTCTTGGTTTAATGCTTTTCATTTTCTTTTTGGTGGCCACCAGAAGCAGAAAAACTCCAGGATTTAATCGTCAGCTGAGAAAAATGATGCGTCAGGCAAGAGGTCGCTTAATGATAATTGGTGATAAGGCCTGGGAGCCTGAGTGGTGTGTTACTGCCAGTAATTATAAAACTATGATTAAGACTGCAAAGCGGCTTAAACACCCTGTTTTTTGTTTCATAGATAATGAAGGTTCTATGCCTGAGGCATATTTCTATGTATACTATGGAGAGAATAATTACTGTTATACTTATAATGGTCAACCTGATAGAGATTGGCTGCAGGAGAGAAACTCTGACAAAAAAAACAAACGTGCAAAAAACAGCGGCAGAATGGAACAGGAGATACTGTTTCAGCTTCCGGAGACGCCGCCGGAAAAACAGGAAATTGATATTACAAATAGTGATCGGGATATTTCTGAATAATAGTCTGAAGTCATTAACAGAAGCCAAAATTTGATTAATGTTCAACGGAGGCAAAAATGCTCAGGAGCATCAGACATCTCAAAAGGTATATAATTTTAACGTCAATATCTGCCGTTGTTTTGGCCTTTGTGATCAGTTTTGTCTTCGCGATCGTAAATACCACTGAGCATAATAGATACATGCGTACCTTCTACAGTGAACAGGAGAAGCATAAGATTGCTTCAAATGCCTTGATTTTGGAGAATATATTTGAAAACTGGATCAGTGATTTGGGAGTTTTATCGAACTATCTCTCAGAAAATAATTCTTTTGACGATCGTGAATATGTTGATGATATAACACAAATTATACCTGACTGGCTTGTGCACTCAATGATCAGGCGCGGCTACTCCGATTTTTCTTATGGAAGCAGGGAATACATAAGTAACGCGGAAATTAACGAGTTATTTCAGTCTTGGCGATTAGAACCGCAAAATGTGGAGAGACTGTTCGAAGATAATGGCAAAGTTTATGCGGCTTGGCATAAACAACCGGCTCATAATGAGAGCAATGGTAATTATTTCCGGCTATTTGTTCCTGTCTTCATTGATGACTATTTGCCTTCGGGTTATATATCTTGTATATTTTCAATAGAGAATCTGGTTAGCGGGAATGGTATGGATCAAGGTAGTGGTCTCTCCCATTTGATGTTGGCAGACAGCTCATCAAGAATCCTGATTTCATTTGATGAAAGACCAACTATCATCAATATCAAAGCACCTGTCGATATACGAGAAATGATTGATAAAACTGATTCTGGCGGTCTGAGAGCCCTTCAAAGTATGTTCTTCTGGCAGAAATTCGAAATGCCTGCAGGAATCACCCCTTTGAGTGGTTTTGTGTCTCCTGGTTCACATTTTTTACTGACAGAAATTAATTCCGCAAGTTCAGAATTCTCTGTTTTCTCAGGGTCATTATTCTATACTGTTAAATCTGCTTGGCAAAAAACAATTACCCCATTTATAATTCTTTCAGTATTCGCACTTATTGGTGTAGCTCTGTTGGCTGTGCGCAGGCACAACAGAATTCGCTCTAAGTATTTGGCTGAATATGATCAAATGAGCGGTACTCTAAACCGCTTTACAGGTTTAAACAGACTGCAAAAACTGCTTGAGTCTGCGCCTGCTAATTGCGATGTTTCCATTTGTTTCATAGATATAAATGGTTTGAAACAGGTAAATGATGTGCTTGGGCATGATTCAGGTGATGAACTTATAAGAATAGCCGCCGGCTCAATTCATACAAGTATACGACGGGATGATTTTGTCATAAGGATGGGTGGAGATGAATTTTTGCTGGTTTTGCCTGGTGTGCCGGCTGAGCAGGCAGAATTGATTTGGCTGCGAATAAAGGAGCACATGGAAGCAATGAATTTAACACAGGAGCACCCATTTATAGTTTCTGCCAGTCACGGTATTGCTGTTATCAAGGCATATGATCGAGAAAATTTTGAAGAATATATTGTCAGAGCTGATAGTGTAATGTACGAAGAAAAGCGCAGAATTAAACCAAAATTGCGGGTGATTCGTGATACGTGAAGGTAATCTGAGATACAGTTTCGACATGTTCTATTACAAGCTTAACCCCCTTAATTTGATGCTAATTATGGAAAAAGTGGCATAAAATAGTTAAAATTAGGGCTGATTGTCCAAAAATTAGACAGATTGTTTGACACTCGCACAAGGCCTGATTATAATTGCAGACATGAAAAAGATAAATAGACCAAGTATCAAAGCTGTTGCTGCACGGCTTGAGACCGCTCTTATGAGCATCAGACGCATGCACGAGGTTAAGATGGCAAAATTGATCCTGAGATCATTTATCTTGACAATAATGATTGGCCTCGGCCTCGTAGCCGGAGTTCTGGCTAATAGTCAGACAGCAATGCTGGCAGATGAAACCAGATATCCGGCAGAGATTATAGTCGTAGACCAGGATGAAACTTATACATTCCTGACATATCAAAATTCAGTGATAGAGGCAATAGATGAAGCAGGTATCAAGGTAGGAGAAAATGATCTGCTCAGCCTGCCGGATGAACAGCTGTTGCTGCCCGGCCATCAATATGATCTATCAATCAACAGGCAGTCAAGTGTTAAGCTGTCATGGAGCGGTTATTCAATAAGCACTGCAGCGGAAGAAATGTCCATGGATGACCTGATGTCAAGATCCGGATTTTCGGAAATTGATGCAGACTCAGGTACTGTTATGGAACAACCCGGTGAAGATGAAAACAGTGTAAACGGCTCAGAAATCACATTTGTAGATGTAGAAAAAAAAGAATACAGAGAGTTTGAGTCCATACCCTATACTACAGTAGAAGTTGATGACCCTGATATATATGAGGGTGAGAGCAAGATTACAACAGCTGGTAAGGATGGACAACGTGCCACAATTTATGAAGATACCTACGAAGATGGGATTTTTGTCAGTCGTGTATATGTAGGTACTGAAATTGTGGAGAATCCTGTTCAGGAAGTTATTGCCAACGGTACGAAAAAGAAGCCCGTGATTGCTCCGGTGAGTAGATACGCAAACTCAACAGTTGTCAATAATTTTAATTCCATTAAGAGTAAGCTGACAAATAATGGACAGCAAACATATGCAAATTATTCTGATAATGGGGATGGTACCATTACTATTGATGGACAGACTTACTCTTATGAGGATAAACAAACAAGAACTGTTACAATGTATGATGGTCTTGAGGTATGTATGCAACAAGGTTGTCATACCCCGGCAATAAATCATAATACTTATAGCGGAGTACCGGCACAACGTGGAATAGTTGCTACTTATGGCTATAAGAGTAATGGCAGGTATACCGGTTCGAATCTGCCATTAGGTACAGTACTGTTTATACAAGGCTATGGGCTTGCTGTGGTCGGAGATATACATGGAGTTCACTCAAATCCTAATTTGCTTGATTTGAGCTATGATCCAGGCGAGATCCGCGCAGGCACTGCCAGGGTAGGTAAGGAAAGCAGAGCTGTTTATATTTTATCGACACCTTGAGTTAAGCGGATGAATATAAGTGAAACAAGAGATCTGATGAATAAATATGAGATAAGTCCAACCCGGTCACTTGGTCAGAATTTTCTGATCGATGACCGGGTTGTTCAGCTTATCTGTATGGGAGCTGATGTTTCCACAAATGATAATGTTCTGGAAATAGGTCCAGGATTAGGCTCGCTTACACGAGCGCTGTCTGATCACGCCGGTTTTGTCAAAGCTATAGAAATTGACAAAAAGATGGTTGCCGTATTGAAGGATACTCTTTTTGATAGAAAAAATATTGAAATTATTCATGAAGACGCTTTGAAAGTGAATTTTTCTGAGTTGTTTAGCGAGAATTCGCGAAAAATAAAAATTGCGGCTAATCTGCCATATTATATAACTACACCTCTTGTTGAGAAGTTGATTATTGATATGGCACAGGCAGACGTAATGATGCTGATGATGCAAAGAGAAGCTGCGGAGCGTCTTATAGCTGTGCCAAAAACTAAACTCTATGGTCCTGTCTCCGTTTTAACAGCTCTATATGGGCAAGTAGAAAAATATGTAAAAGTTCCAGCAGCGGCATATATTCCAAGGCCTAATGTTGAATCTTTGGTTCTGAGGATTGTTAGATTGGATAGCCCAAACTCAAAATTTCATAGATTTAATTTGACTAAAAGGAAGCGATTCAAGAAATTTCTTGATTTGTGTTTCAGTCAGAGGCGTAAGAAATTACTTAATGTACTGAGAGGCTCTGAATATGATAAGATAATTAGCGATGGCAGTCTAACAGCTTTTCTGTCTGTCAGCAGGCCTGATGGTAATGTTAGAGCAGAAGAATTATCTCCGGATATGTTGCTTGAAATCTTCTGTATGTTAAATAGTGCTTATGAGGAGTGATATCGGTGTCTGACAACGTAAGTAAAATAACTGTGAAAATTGGCGGTATGAATTATCAGCTTCTTGCTGCTGAGAATGAGACATATATTCGCAAAGTAGCCGCACAGGCAGATGAGATGATCAGAAGAGTCATGCAGAATAATCCCCATCTGACATTAAGTATGTCAACAGTTCTCGCGCTTGTGAACGCGGTAGATGAGCAGTATGGATTGAGGCGCGAACAAGAAGACGCTCTTCATAAACAAGAAGAAGCTATGAATCAGCTATCTGAACTAAAAGAAGAATTAATGCGTTGTCGAGAACAAACATGGGAAATAAAAAAGGAGCTTCTACATTATCAGAATATGTGCAGCGAGTATGAAGAGTTGCTCGAAGAGACAACATCGATTGAAGCAGACGAAGTGAGTCCCAAAACTGAAACAACTGAAACAACTGAAGAAAACGAATCAACAGATCATAATGAGATCAAGCATCTCGAGCATTTTCAGCAAACAATGCTTGACGACTTATTGAGTTGATAGAGTTATTATTAAGTATGTAGTCAGGAAGCGATATTCAAATGGATAATTATTTCAAAGACAGTAATATTGAGCTTCTTGCTCCGGGAGGGAGTTTGGAGGCGATACAAGCGGCAGTGCACGCAGGTGCTGATGCCGTTTATTTTGGTGTTGGCAACCTTAACGCAAGAGCAAATGCTCAGAATATTGAGATTGATCAAATTACAGAGATAGTTACCTGGCTGCATATGAATTCGGCAAGAGCTTATCTTGCGCTGAACATATTACTGCTTAATAATGAAATGAATCAGGCGTTAACAATAGTTGAAAGTGCTTATGGCGCGGGTATTGATGGGATAATTGTTCAAGATATCGGTTTAGCGTCTATGATAAGGAAGAAATATCCAGACCTGCCGCTTCACGCAAGTACTCAAATGACAATTAGCGATAAAGCAGGATTAATAAGGGCGGTCGAACTTGGCTTCTCAAGAGTTGTATTGCCTCGTGAACTTCATCTTGAAACTATTAGAGAATTGTCCGAATATGCCCGTTCTTCGGGCATTGAAATTGAAGTGTTTGTTCACGGTGCCTTGTGTATATCTTATTCTGGTCAATGCCTGATGAGCGGGCTGGAGCACGATTCAAGAAGTGCAAATCGTGGGCAGTGCGCACAACCTTGCAGACTAAACTATTCTGTATCGCAGTATGGTGCCACGAATGCTTCCGGGAATATTATAAAATCTAATGTATCTGCGAAGACTGAGCATCCTCTTATAAGCCCTCGTGATCAGGCGTTAATCGATTATTTGCCGCAGCTCGCTGCTGCCGGTGTATTTTCACTTAAAATCGAGGGCCGTATGCGCGGATCTGATTATGTAGCTCTTGTAGTTTCCGAATATAGAACAGCACTTGATAAATTGATGGTTTCTCAGTCATATGATGCTGATTATAACAAACTGCTGCTGGCCTTCAATCGTGGAGGCTCTTTTACTCGTAGATATCTGCTTAATGATAAATCTTCTGATTTTCTAACGGGTGATTATCCTGGCAGTTTTGGTATGAAACTTGGTGAGATCAAGAATATTGATATTAGTAGTGGAACACTGAGTATATTCTTGTCAGAAGCATATTCCAAGCTGCCTGTTAAGGGCGATATTATTTCTGTTCGCAGAAATAATTCAGAGGTTGCCAGCGCTCCTGCAGGAAAATTGCAACATTATGGTCGACAGCTTGGTATTAAAGGCTTTCATCCTGACATTATGCGGCGAATGCGGCCAGGTGATTTAGTCTTTTTGATGTCGGATAATGATTCATTAGACAAAATACGAAAGCAGGGGCATCGGGATACACAAGTATCTTTCAAATTGGTCGTATCTTACTTAGGACGTGAAAAAATTGAACTTCTGCTTGAAGCAGAGATTATCAGCGGAATATATGCCGGGAAATCATTTAGCCAAAATAGAAGGTGTGATAAGGCGCCGGTGCTTGTTCCTTTTGACAGAATTGAGAAACAGCTAAAAAAAACAGGTGGTACTGGGTTTTCTGTTAAAGAAGTCAATATGTCAGGTTGTATCAATCCTGAGTTGAGCGAAATAGATGCTGCTTATTTGCCTGTCGCGATTTCTGACATAAATGGATTGCGCAGAGATCTTCTTAAGCTGATAAAAAACGAATTTGCCAAATCTCCCGCAGTTAGAAAAGAATGTCAAACGAATTATAAGGAGAATTCCTGCATGGCAGATAATAGTCATGCACAAACAGAAGCCCGCGATAGAGTTAGAATAGATGCCTGGTATCAAAGATTGCCGGACGAACCAAGCGATATTGCTTGTGGTGCAGATTGTTATATCCTGCCACTTTGGGGATTGACTAATGAAAACGCAGGTAATTATGTAGATGCCATAAGAAGAATTGAAGAAGATTGTATGATATTGGTCTGGTTACCACCAGCTCCGCTTAATGAAATAGCCGGATGGGTCGAAGATAGTATGTCTAATTTACATAGTTGGGGGATTAATGGTGTTGCCAGTGGTCATCCAGGGATCAGACATCTGATAGATTGCGATACTCATCTTGAGATTGATACAACTGCAAATATTACAAACAGTGCTGCTTATTGTGAAGCTCTTAGATTACGTCCTAATGCAATTGCCTGCTCAGATGAATTGAATTTTTCGCAAATAAGAGAAATAATTTCTGGGATTGTTGATTTTGGATTAGAAAAGGCTCTTGAATCTACCAATATTGTTTTGCCGATATATGGTAGGCAGCGATTAATGAGCAGTGCCTTCTGTCCGGTTGGCCAAAATCAGGCTCAATGCCGGAAGTGTTACCTCCGAGAAACTGATATTTATCCAGATCAGGCAAAAATGTATAATTTCATTGATCGGAAAAAACAAAGGCATATCTTGCAGACTCATCCTCGTTTTTGTACTATGGATTTGTTAAGCTCTTGGCTGCGTTATGACGAAATTATGCTGGTCGGGCAGGGTTCTTTTGCCAGTGTTGGAATTAATACCTCTCTAAGACTCTATTTTATGACTGAAACGTCAACTGAGAAACGTAGATTAATTAATCTTATCAGAGCGTATAATAAATCTTTTGAAAAGGAAGATCAAAAAAGATTATTGGCAGAAATCAGGAAACATACAGCAGCGATTGCAGATAGTGTTGAAGCTGAGCTGAAAACCGGAAGGAGAAATATTTATGGAAAGAGCTGACGTATATATTAAGATAAGTGGTGATGGCCAAATTCCGGTATATGCTTCACCTCATGCGGCAGGTTGTGATCTCTACGCGAGCAAAGAAGCGGTTATAAGACCAGGTGAAACAATTATTATGCCATTAGATTTTGTGATGGCTCTCTCTGAAGGAATGGAAGCTCAGATAAGACCACGAAGTGGCTTAGCGCTGAGAACGTCTCTGAGATTACCAAATAGTCCTGGTACTGTCGATGCTGATTATCGAAACGATGTTGGTGTAATAATGTATAATAGCTTCAATCCATCGTTGTTGCCGCAGATGATTATGTATGATTCTGATCTTCTCGAACAGCTTGATAAGTATTATCGACCGGTAGCGCTTGAAGATTATCTGGCGGAAAAACAGCCATTGCGTAAAACTGGTGGACATGCTAATGAAATACTTTGGCAATCACTGATGAACACAGTTATCTTCATTGACGAGAATGACAATCCTTATGGCACTCTCTATATTCAAAAAGGCGACCGTATCGCTCAGATGATTATATCAAGACATGTTCAGGCTAATTTTATTGAACATGATAATCCTGAGAGTATCGGTATTAATCGCGGTGGTGGTTTTGGTTCTACCGGAACATCTGCCATAGATGAATCAGTGAAGCAGGAGAAATAATTATAGAAGTAAGAGGTGTGCCATGCTCGAAATTTTTTATTCACATCAAATCAATGCTAATGGCAGGAGTGTTTTTGAACTGCAGTCTATAGATGAAATAAAAGACGATTGTTGGGTAAATCTATATGCTCCGACGGAAGATGAACTCAAGCGTGTAGAAACAGAACTTAATCTACCGCCTGAGTTTTTACGTTACGCTCTTGATGAAGAGGAGAGACCACGTATTGATATTGATGATGACGCGCAAGCACAGTTGATTATTGCCGACTTCCCCTATATTCGTCGAGAGAGTGTTCAGGCAAAATATGAAACACAGCCACTTGGTATTATAATCGCGGCCAAATGTCTGATAACGGTGTCTTTGCGGGAGGCAAGTGTTCTTGATCCTTTTCGTAATAACAGAGTAAGAGATTTTGTTACCGGATTTAGAACAAGATTTACTTTTCAAATAATGTATGCAGGAGCAAAAGACTATTTGAAATTTTTGCGTTACATGGATAAAACGATTGATTCTGCTGAGCATCAGCTTAGCAAATCTATCAGTAATAGAGAACTTTTTAAGTTGATGGAGCTTGGAAAATCACTTATTTACTTTTCGACTTCTCTTAAATCAAATGAAGCAGTGCTTGAAAAATTAATGCGCAGTCGGTTTATTAAGCAGTATGAAGATGATTCTGAGCTGCTGGAAGATGTACTTATTGAATATAAGCAGGCTTTGGAAATGGCCAATATTTATGCCTCGATTATCAATGGAACAATGGACGCATATGCTTCAATTATTTCAAATAATCTGAACGTTGTTATGAAATTCATGGCTGCTATGACCATAGTTTTATCAGTGCCTAATATTTTCACCAGTTTCTTCGGGCAAAACATACCTCTGCCTTTTGACGGAACTGCTTTTACCACAAATCCGTGGCCTTTTGCCATTATTTTAACCTTATGTGTTTCAGCTGTAGCGTTGACGGTTTGGCTTCTCAACAGAAGAGATATGTTTTGAAGGTATCATTTCCTGGTTTCAGGACTTGCTTACATAGCGTTTGAGAAAATATGTCAACTCAGTTGCATAATCTTCTTGATCCTGAAACCAGGATTGAAGATATCCTTCAGCATCAGAGATGTAGACGTGTGTGAGGTCAGGATAGAGCTTAATCCGCTCGTTAGAAAAAGTGTTTGAAGTTTTTGTGCCAAGGAAATTATTACTCTCAGACCATGTGATGAAGACAGGTATCTGCATTTGCGAAACTATAGTTATCAGGTTAGCGCTCCCGCTATGACCAGCAGATAATCTTATCGCATAAGGGACTGTGTGCTGTAGAAGATAATCTCCTAAGAGACTGCCATCACGACAATCTGCGCTTATGTATTCGTCCGGTGAAACTGCCGGCGTGTCAAGAATGACTGCTTTTATATAATCTCGATCGTATGTGAGCCGTTTTAGTTCCGATGGGATATCTTCTTGTTTACTGTCAGAAGGTAACAGCTCTTGCCAGGCCATAAGAGCTGCTGAAACTCCACTGCCAAAACCGTAGAGAATGACATCTTCCGTTGAGGCGTACTGCCTGGCATATTGGATAGCTGCAAGAACATCAGCCCATTCTCCGTATCCGTATGTGGATAGTGAGCCTTCAGATTTACCAGAATTTCTCAGATCAAAAGCCAGTACGTTATAGCCGCTGTTAACAAGTAGTTCAAACAGTTTTGGACTGTCAAGATCAAATTGAAGCCTGTTGCCAGCATTATCATGTACCAGGATTATTGTGCTCAAAGGTGTGCCTACGGCAGGGAAAAACCAACCGGATAAATTTGTTTGTTCATCAAGAGAAGGGAAGGAAGCAAGTCTATAATCAGGCATGATATTGCTTGTAAAACTGGTTAAAGCTTCTGCTTCTCTGCGCATAAGATTATCTGCTTGAATAAATGTTAAAACAATAAATATAATCATGGTAAAAGCCAGCACCGATGCTACAATTGCCAGTTTGTTGATTCGGCGCGGCAGATGTCTCTCACCACGTATTTTAATGATACCTGTATTAGATTTCACATCTTGCTCCTTTTTTGTAATAAACGTGTTTCATTATAGCACGGTACAGGTCATATTGTGGTAAAATTGGTTTCGGCTAATCATTAAATGAGGAGGAACGGTCTATTGCCGTTATTTATTTTATGAATTTGATTGAATCAATAATATTAGGACTCATACAAGGTGTTACGGAGTTTATTCCAGTAAGCAGTTCAGGACATTTAACACTATTTGGCAGGGTGTTTGATATTGACAGCGGTTTAATGCTGTCTTTTACAACTTTGCTTCATGTTGGTACGTTGTTATCAGTTTTTATAGTTATGCGTAAAGAGATAATGGAAATATTTCATGATATATTTGGCAAAATAACCTGGATGCTTGTAGTGGCAACCATTCCTGCTGTTATTGCTGCCGTGCTGCTTGGAGATTTTCTTGACAAAATGTTTGAAGGTAATACTCTTGGATATCAGTTCATGTTTACTGGTTTGATCTTATTGAGTACGCTGATGATAAAACAGGATAAAAAGCAACTAAGTGAACAGACAGATAGAAACTTAGATGATACGAAAACTCATACTGTTAACGAAGGTATCAAAGCTATAACTTATAAACAGGCTTTGATAGCCGGTATTGGACAAGCCGTAGCAATTCTGCCGGGCATCTCAAGGTCAGGATCGACCTTAGCTTCGTTGCTCTTTTGCAAGATCAAGAGAAAAACTGCTGTTAAATTTGCCTTCCTCATGTCAATTCCGGCTATAGCTGGAGGTTTCCTGCTTGATCTTATTAAAATGATCAAAGGTGAGGGATCAGCTATAACAGAGATTAACACTTTTGTTCTGATTGCCGGTATCGCTGCTGCTTTCCTTTCCGGGTGGCTAGCAATGAACTTCATGCTCAAGAAACTGACTGCAAAAGGCATGTTGATTTTTGCTGTCTATGTTATGATTCTTGGAACTTTGGTACTTATAGATCAGAATTGGTTGCATCTTGTTTTCTAATCAGGCAAAGAGAATTAATAAATAGTAAAAAATCAATTAACTTAGAAAATGATATGCTTTTTGGAGTGTGTAAATGACTGACAGAAAACTGATACTTGGAATTGAATCATCATGTGATGAAACTGCAGCAGCTGTTGTTGCAAACGGCAGAGATATTCTGTCTGATATAGTTGCGTCACAAGCAGATTTTCATCGTCAGTTTGGCGGCGTTGTTCCTGAAATTGCCTCGCGTATGCATGTAGAAGCGATACTTCCAGTTATAGACCAGGCTCTTGAACAAGCAAAAGTTAAACTAACGGATATAGACGCGGTAGCTGTTACATATGGACCAGGCCTTGTTGGTGCCCTGCTTGTTGGCTTGTCAGCGGCAAAAGGTCTGGCTTATGCCAGTGGTAAACCGCTTGTTGGTGTACAGCATATTGCCGGACATATTGCTGCGAATTATCTTGCTGATCAAGAACTTGAACCACCTTTTCTATGTCTTGTAGTGTCGGGAGCTCACAGTCATCTTGTGATTGTCCGAGATTACGATGAGTATGAGGTAATAGCAAGAACAAGAGATGACGCGGCTGGTGAGGCTTTTGATAAGCTGTCGAGAGCTGTTGGCCTTGGCTATCCCGGGGGGCCTCTGATGGATAAAGCAGCAATCGGTGGGCGGGTTGATGCTTTTCCTCTACCGAGAACGCATTTTGATAATAGTCTTGATTTTTCATTTAGCGGACTGAAAACGGCAGCTCTTAATCAGCTTAATAAATTACAGCAACAAGCTCAGCGTGAACAGAAATCGTGGATGGATATTATTTCTCTGCAGGATTTTGCTGCGACTTACCAACATGCGATTGTCGATGTTCTTACATCACATACAATGGAGGCCGCTGACCAACTAAATATTAAACGATTGGTACTCGCTGGAGGTGTTTCCGCTAACAGCGCACTGCGGCGGTCAATGACGCTGGCATCGGCTGACAGAGGGTTGATGTTGACATTCCCTCCGCTTAATTTATGTACCGATAACGCTGCTATGATAGCTTCTGCAGGCTATTATACATGGAAAAAAAGAGGGACATCGGATATGTCCCTGAATGCTGTTGCGAGCCTTGAGTTGTAATCTTGCATTGGCTAACATGCATAAATAATGAATATTCATGGCTTGTCTGTGGAATATTCACAAGTAGTAATTGTGGACAAAATTCGACAAAACACGACAATCCTTGTAAAATCGGTGTTACAAGGATGTTAATAGTGAAAAGTGTGTGGATAACTATGTGGATAGTGTGCATAACTGTGTGAATATACAAATAGCCAGAAGTAGATAGATCTGGCTTATCAACATTATTTTGCGAGAATGAGATTGGCAAATTGAAAGAGAGTAATTACTTATGGCACAAGATAAAGGGATTAAATTAGTAGCAGAAAATCGTAAAGCTTATCATGATTACCATATAGAAGAACGCATGGAGGCAGGAATTGAACTAACCGGCACTGAAGTTAAATCTATTAGGCAAGGTAAGGTGAATCTTAAAGAGAGCTATGCTGGTATTACCAGTGGAGAGCTGTTTGTTTATGGTATGCATATCAGTCATTATGAACAGGGAAATCGTTACAATGCTGACCCGTTGAGAAGCAGACGTCTGTTAATGCATAAAAGAGAGATTAACAGACTATATGGCATAATCAAACAGCAGGGACTTACGCTTGTACCTACAAAGGTATATTTCAAAAATGGCAGAGTAAAAATTGAAGTTAGTCTGGCAAGAGGTAAAAAGCAATACGATAAACGTCAATCAGAAGCACAGAAACAGGCAAAAAGAGAAATCGACCGCCGTCTCAAAGACAGCGGCCGAAGAGGTGAATCTTAGAATAATTCTGGGTCATATATAGGCGTGATGGTTAGTTCAACTCCGCGGAAAACTCAGGTGTTCCTCCAGTGTATATAACGGCTATATAAAATTTGCCTTTGTTGAATTCGATTGAAGATCCATCTTCTCGTGTAAATTGGAAACGATCATAGGTGGCACCTTTTTGCCATTTAATTTTTGTGGCTTGACCACCGCTGATGTAATAACCATTTCCACCGGTCAGATCTATTTCTCGTAGAATATCAGATCCGGTATAGCTTGTGACCGGTGCCTGAAGAATCAAGACGTTCGTAAAAAGATAAGGTTTGCCGTCTTTGAAATCAGCTTGCACTGCTCCATGTTGAGTTTTGGTGTAAGCTTGTTCTGTTTCATCATATGTGACGGTGGTTCTACTTGATCTTGTTAGAGGTATGACTACTTCAGCTGCGGCTATATCACCGGCGGCTGTAACATCATAGCTGTCACTAAACTCAAAAGGCTTGGCATAGTCTTCTTTGATTTCCATCCTTATATTCATTTTTGTCATTGCTTCGAGCAGTCGACTGCCCTCTGTTCTGACACTATGTTCATAACCACGATTGACCTTCCAATCCTGATCTCGCCAGAATGTGTTCGGAAGAACCCCAGCATCAAGATGCTCGGTATCTTGGGCTGCAAACTGATTATTAGCGGCATATGAGCCCCCTACATGTACCGGTACAGCATCGAAACCACCTGCCAGATCAATAAAATCATGACGGCAGCTGCGAATTGAACCGGTTTCTGGAACTAAGGAGGCACTGGCATAATATGCCATCATTCTGGTTAGACCACCTTCTACTTCCATTTCGAAAACCAAATCTGCCTGGCCTACACCTATATGCGGATTTGCGACTTTGACATTGTTTATCATTAGGGCTACCGGTCGATCATCCTTAATGGCCTCATCTTCAAGTGGAAGTCCGGTAAATCTATTAGCAGATCCTTCCGGCTCGGGTGTTGGCTGCGGTTCAGTAGTTGTTGCAGCAGTGGTAGTAGCTTCTACCGTAGTAGTTGAAGCTTCTGTTTCAAAAGTGGTCTCTGACGTTTTGTTAGATTTGCCTGAACAAGAACTGACCGCGAAAAAAGCTATCGCTATTACTATTATAGCCAGAATTAAAACTATAAAGAGATTTTTGCGATGGTTTAAGATATAACTATTTTGTTCTGAACGTGTGTTGTCTGATTTGTTTCTCATAATTAACCCCTTTTTCCCCTGAATTTATGAGCTGAAAAAATTATATCATAGTTGCCACAGACTAATGATTACTAAACTAATAATTACTATGCATTATCAGAGCTTGATAAACACCATCCATTTCTGACAATTGATCAATAAGCTCTAAATCGATATTTTTGGCTGATAGTTTTAGTGTCATGTCGCGCCTGGAGTTTGCTTCAGACATTTCTTGAACTGTTGCCTGCAAAGGAGAAATTTTGTCCATCAGTTTTTTTTCAACACTTGGGTGATAGCTGATAATCAGTAAATAGCTGCCAAGATCTTGTCTGATCATTAAGACAATAACTCCGCCAAGAAGAATGGCAAGATTAAATAATATGGTAGAGAAGCGATAGCCAGATCCTGTCATGATACCACTGATGATTGACCAGAAAACAAAAACGGCATCGGCCGGTTCCTTAATAACTGTACGAAAATGAATTGCTCCGAATATTACTACAAGAAGAATCGAAAGACCAGGCCAGATTGAAAACTGTGTGAAAAGAAACGCAGATAATACAGATGCAGGTATAAGTGATACATCAAGTTCTGAGCTGATTGGTAATCCACGATAATAATACCTGAAGGCAACAAATACCAGGCCACCGGCAATAGAGGCATATGTAAGTGTAACAATTAGATTTATCAAATCATCTGGCTTCATAATTCCCCGATCCATATATTTGTTTATACACATATGTTTTGAAAGTAAATTTTAAAACAGTAGAAAATGTGTAAAAAATCTGTCTTTATTGTATATTGTTTTATCTTGATTGGGCAACAAGAAATAGATATATGATAAAATGTCTCTCATGATAGCGAAAATTTTGACAACCTCGATTATTAAGCAAAGAAGTAATAAACTAACTGAGGCGGCGGCACTTATTGTTGATGATATTTCAGGATGTCTTGACAGGGAGGACGAGACTTCTCAAAGTAATAATCTAACGAATATCATTAATAAATCCTGTGATATGCCTGTTCAGATTTATGGCGCGGCTCATGGTGTTGGTAATCCTGCTGCCGGTAGTATAGCAGCTATGACCGCACTGCAGTCGGTGCTTTATGATGTCAATAAGTATATCGGTGAGTATGCGAGAGATGATTATGATTTTGCCGATCTTGCAGACAGAATAAGTGAAAACGCTGATCACGCCGTACGTCAACAGCTTGCTGCATACTATGGTTTGCGTGCAGGAACAGGTTTGTCGTGGCTGCTCATAGAAGACGATGTAGCATATACATACAGTCTTGGTAATAGTGATATATTTTTATTTAGAGCTGATAAGCTTTACAAAATTACGAGTCCAATTGAAAACAGTGCTCAAGATACTCATTTGGGTTATCGTGCACATGAAGGCAGGATTATTCCACAGAACCTGAATCGTATGCCTCTTCAGATTGGTGATATTATCATTATTGCCGGTAGGAATTTTTCGGAAAAAGTAGACGGATTTGAACTGGAGGCAAAACTTGGCGAGCTGGGAGCTTTTTCCGGTGTTTCTGATTTAATTGAAGAAATGCTTGCTGAAGTTGGAGGTTCGGTTGCTGTTGTTGTTTGCAAAGTATCAGCGATAAATGATCAAATACCTGCGCCTGTGGATAAAGGTGAGCAAAAAGTTAAACACAGCAGAATACGAAAAATGTAATTTTGTTGCCCTTGTGCTGTTATTTATTTAGGTAAAATGTTAAAATCATTCTGTTAAAGATTATGTCTTGTCTGCCGTTTGGTGGAGTTTAGAGACTGGGGGAAATGTTATGAACAAGCTACTGCTGATTATTGATTATCAGACAGATTTTGTAGCGGCTGACGGCCGCTTAACGGCAGGTAAACCGGCAGAGAATCTGGAGCAGGCATTGGTTAGCAGAGCTGAGAGTTATCTCGAACGCGGGGCTGACGTGTTATGTACTCTTGATACACATAGAGAAGATGAATGGCATGATCACCCTGAAGGGGAGGCTTTTGCTGTTCATTGCCTTGAGAACACTGAGGGCTGGGCGCTGTTTGGCAGGCTTAATGAATTTGAACCCAAACTCGAAACTATTACAAAAGGCTCTTACATGCTTGATCATACGGATATTGACTGGATTGTACGACAGTATGATCAGATTGAGCTGGCTGGAGTAACAACTGATATTTGTGTATTGCAAAACGCAATTGGTTTGTATAATCATGCTGCGAATATTGGCCGCGGATTGAAGTTAATCTGCAGTCCTGATCTTGTGGCGTCATTTGATCATCAAGGACATGAGTATGCTCTCAAGTATATGTATGATAAGTTGGGAGTGAAAAAATCGGAGGATGTTTCTTGAATATTAATCTATCAGGCGAGAATATTGCGGCAATTATAAACAGATACAAACATGCTTGGATATTGAGCTACTTTTTTGTTTATCTGGCGTGGTTCATGTGGCTTGAGCATAATATTGTACCTCGCTACTGGATGCATTCGCCATTAGATGATTTGATTCCCTTCGTGCCGGCGTTTATTGTGCCTTATACCTTATGGTTTGCTTATGTGGCTGTGGCGGTTGTCTGGTTTTTGTTCACATCTAAGAGTGATTATTATAAGCTCTGTGCGTTTCTCTTCATCGGTATGTCAATTAGCTTAACTATTTATATGCTGTTTCCAAATGGCCACAGATTAAGACCAGAAGTTGAGGCTGTGGGTCTGTTTACCACAATGATCAGCAGACTGCATTCTGCTGATACCCCTACAAATGTAGCCCCCAGTATACATGTATTTAATTCAATCGGTGTGCATATCGCATTGGTAAAAGCCGGTAATACCGGCAAGTATTTGTGGCTGCGTGTAGTATCATTTATTCTTATGATATCAATTATATTATCAACTGTGTTTTTGAAGCAGCATTCAATAGATGATGTGTTTTTCGCTTTGCCATTGTGTTTAGCGATGTATGTGCTGGTTTATAAAACAACTGATTGGAATAGTGTATTAGCCTGGGCAGCGGCTCTTCTGCGAAAAACAGAGGATAACGCCTGATAAGGAGATTATTTGTGCTGAGATATCATTATACTGAAGATAATGAATTTGGCATCAGATTACGGCAGGCTCGTAAAGACGCTGGCTTGACATTGCAAAGCTGTGCTGATTTGTTGAATTCTCGTTTTGGTATGAACATAAATAAAGGTAGCATTTCTAAATATGAAAATGGCATCCATGAACCGAGTATGAGTATGGTTCATTGTTTGAGCATAATACTTAATGTTGACAAAGACTATCTGCTTGGAAAAACAAGTAGTCCTGACGAAGATCTTGGCAATTTGAGCAAATTTGAATATAGAGTGACAGATTCAAGTATGGAGCCAAAATATTTGATTAATGATCTGTTGATAGTTAAGCGTGTGTATGAGAAAAGAAGTGGTAAATTTTATGTCGTTCAAGATGCTAATGGGAATCGTGTAGTCCGACAACTACAATTTTATAATGGTCTTTGGGTTTTGCATGCTCTGAATAGTGATTATCCAGACTTGAAATTGCTTAATTATCAAATTGAAGGCGTTGTGACTGAGCTAAGAAGAAGGGCTCTTTATCTAATTCCGTGAAAGAAGGAGTATAATTTGTTCATCTAAACGGAGGGTGAGCAAAATGGAAGCAATATTTAACTTCGTAGAAATGTTTGAAAAATCGATTGGTTTGAA
>JAQVJP010000091.1 GCA_028695145.1 Eubacteriales bacterium | reverse complement strand
CTATTTGTTGCAATTCTTCTAAGTGACACTTATCTTCAGGAACTTTCCAGAGTAAGCGGAACTACTGTGTTTACAAGTAGTGCTGAAGATTCATCCTACAATAAGGGAAAATTTAATCTGGTATCTGAAAAAAAACTTAATTGCCATGATGGCACCACTATTGGTTATCTCAGGTTTGACAAAAAGTCTGAGGGATTGAGAATACACCACATTACTACACTGCAAACATCTATTTTTCTAATAATTACAATTCTTACGATTTGGTTTGCCTTGCAATTTTCGCTAAAAAGGTGGGTTATAAACCCTATCAGGACGGTCAGTGAGATTATCGAAAACGAGGATTCCGGGAAAATTCCTCTTTTAAACAATTCCTCAGATGAATTCAGGGAGGTGGGGCGCCTGTACAGAAAGCATCTCATTCAAAAAGAGGAACTTATAGAAGCCAAGGAGAAGGCAGAAGAGTCTGATCGCTTAAAATCAGCTTTCCTTGCAAACATGAGCCACGAAATAAGGACTCCTATGAACTCGATTATGGGTTTTGCCGGTCTGTTGAAAGATCCGGATCTTTCTGCCGAACAAAGGGATAAATACACATCACTGATTGAAGATGCCGGAGATAGAATGCTTGATATAATCAGTGACCTGATTGCAATTTCAAGGATAGAGTCCGGGCAGGAAGAGGTAAAGTCATCGTTGTTCAACCTCAACGAATTACTTGACTACAACTACATACTTTTCAGAAACAGTGCAGCAAACAAAGGGATAGAGTTTCTTGTAGATAAAAGAGAAGATACCTCTATTGTCAATATCAATTCTGACAGAGATAAGGTATACACGATTATGACAAACCTTCTCAGCAATGCATTGAAATACACCAAAACAGGAAGTGTGGTTTTTGGTTACGAGCTTGCTGGTAAATTTGTGAAGTTTTATGTTAAAGATACCGGAATCGGCATCCCTTCGGATAAGATTGACAAGATCTTCAACCGCTTTATACAGGTTGACCAGTCATACACAAAATCATACGAGGGAACCGGGCTTGGATTACCGATATCCAAGGCTTATACAGAGATGCTTGGAGGAAAGATTTGGGTTGAAAGTGAACCTGGTAAAGGATCTGTTTTTTATTTCACAATAAAAAATATTACCGTATAACTACAAAATTATTATTAACTTGCACAAATTATTGAGCGAGAGAGGCCGTGTTTCAAGCGGTAATTGGTGTAAAGCGTTGTTTTATATTTTGTTGCTTCGATTATAAATAAGCCTAATATTAACCCAAAATATATTCTAAAGTGAAAAAATTTCTTGTTCTAATGTTTTTATCCATTTGGATAATCTCTCCTCAGTTGCTAGCCCAAGGGCAACAAAAGTATACTCTTGAGGGGAAAGTTACTCTCTATGGTACAGATGAACCTATCCCTTACGTAAATGTGCTCATAAAGGAGCTCAATGTTTGGGGTGTCTCAGATGTCAATGGTGCATTCAAGATTACCGGCATAATTCCGGGTACGCACACACTTGAATCAAGTTCCCTCGGTTATCAGACTGTCAAGTATCCGATAACTGTTAATAGGAACATAACTGACTTTAAAATTCAGCTGAAAGAAGAGAACCTTACTCTTGACGATGTTGTTGTTACAGCAGTAAGGGGTGGCAGCATGAACTCTTCTTCAAAGGTTGAAAAAACCGCAATTGAACACGTTCAGGCATCAAGCCTTGCTGACGTGATGCAATTAATGCCTGGTAATATTATTGCCAATCCGACTTTGACTTCCAGCAATAGCGTAACCATAAGATCAATAGGAGACAATGGCAGTTTGAACGGTCGAGGAGTCGGCTTAATGATAAACGGGGCACCCGTTTCAAGCGATGCCTCAATGAGCCTTCCTGAAAGCTCTACCGTTACTGCAAATACTATTGACTTCCGTAACTATTCAACTGATAACATTGAATCTGTAGAAGTCCTTAAAGGTGTCCTTTCAGCCGAATATGGCAATGTAACTTCCGGAGCCATTCTTGTAACTACTAAAGCCGGTGTCACACCTTTTGATGTTAGAATCAAGGCAGATCCAAATACAAAGGCAGTAGCCATAAGTAAGGGCTTTGCCATTAGCGATAATGGAGGCAACATTAACATTGACCTTGATTACGCAAGAGCATTCAAAAAATGGATATCTCCTGTCGATGTGTTTGACCGTACTACAATGGGGTTAACATATTCAAACACATTCAATAAAGACAAGACACCGTTCAGATTCAATGCCCGCGTAAGTGGATATTTGTCAGGTAATAATGTTGACACAGATCCGGACATATCAAAACTTGATTATTCCAGAAATAGGACAAAGAACATTACTGTATCCATGTATGGTAACTGGCAGCTCAACAAATCCTGGATTTCTTCATTAAACTACAATCTTTCCGGTACATATCAGAACAAAACAACCAAGAACTATACCGTTTCATCTAAGTTACCTGTAGCAACCACAAACTCTTTAGTCGATGGTATTAGTGTTGGTTACTTCACTGAAGCTTTCAACGAAGAGGATGAAAGAATTGAGGATATTCCTATATATTTTAATGCAAAACTTTCTGGAAATCTAAATAAAAAGATAGGTAAAATTTTTTCCAAAACAATATTGGGTGCAGAGTTCAACACGCAAGGCAACAAGGGCCGCGGATATTATTATATGAGTGGGACACCACAGTTTTTCAGGGAAAGACGCTATTCTGACGTTCCATTTCTATCCGATCTCAGTGCATTCCTTGAAGAAAAACTCACAATTCCGGTTTATAAGAAAACCTCACTGGAAGTTAGCGCGGGTGTACGTGCAAACAAGATGATTATAGACGGGTATAATTATGATCCAACCATGGAACCTCGTTTTAATGGAAAATATACTATTGTCCCTGAGAGAAGAAACGGCGCGCTTAGATCATTTGCTCTTCGTGGTGGATGGGGAATTCTTAAAAGACTTCCTTCAATCGGACAATTGTATCCGGATCCTTTATACAAAGACGAGACACTTTTCCAATATAGAAATACTGCCACCGGAGAAAGCCTTGCACTAATACAGACATCTGTAATAGACAGTAAGCTTGATTACAATCTTAAACCGGCCAAGACAACAAATATGGAATTAGGTTTTGACTTTAACCTATTTGGGGTAACCGGTGAAATCACCTACTTTAATGAGAATCTGACAGATGGAATTTCATCAAATTCAACTTATATATCAGAATCTTATGATTATTATAATACAGTTACTTCGGCGACAGCTTCTCCAAAATATGAGAATGGAAGAGTGTATGTGAAGAATGCAAATGATGTTTATGAAGCTCTCGCATATACTACAAAACGTCGTTTTAAATCATATTCAAAACCGGACAATAGAGGACAAATAAAGAAATGGGGTATTGAATATGACTTAAATTTAGGCAAGATTAAGGCAGTCAATACTTCTGTATTAGTTAACGGATCTTACATCAGAAGTTCGTATTCGACTCCGGGACTTGAATATAATTATAGGGGTTATGTTGACCCTATTGATCCAACGATACTTGTCCCTTACGTAGCAATATTTGAGAACAAAGCAAGTGTGGAATTAGGCAGTGGAAATGAGAGGTTCTCGACAAATATAAACCTTGTGACTAACATCCCGTCAATCAGGATGGTGGTTTCACTAGTCACACAGTGCATATGGCTTAATAACTCCTGGAGTGAATTTGACGAAAACAAGATATATAAACTTGATTCGAATGGCAATCCTGTATATGGTGATTATAATAATCAGACTAATACAGAGATCCTTTACAGAGATCCGGTATCATATATGGACATGGACGGTGTTATAAGACCATTCAGTGACTATTGGACCACAAGCGATCCAAATTTGAAAACCCGTCTATCAATGCTGATTGAATCTCAGAACAGAAGTTACTGGTTCAAGAAAGCAGGATATAAACCATATTTCATGGCAAATATCCGCGTTACAAAAGAGATAGGGAAACTCGCCGCACTCTCTTTTTATGCAAACAACTTTACTAACTCAAGGCCAATCATGAAAAATAAGGCCAGGCCGAATGCAACAGGAAGCAGAATGAATACTCCGATTTATTTTGGTGCAGAGTTAAAATTAACATTCTAATACTGAAGGAAAATGAAAAATATAAGAATATTAACTCTTCTTATAGTATCCCTTAATCTTTGGGGATGTATGAAGGATTCAAAAATGGATGAATTCTCCGATGACGCTATCAGCTCAACTATTGCTGTTGAGGTTACTATGCCCGCAGGTTATGAGACATATGAAACATCAGGCTTACTTGTTTCTCTTCAAGATCCAAGCACCGGGCTTTTATTTTCCGGAACAACTGATGCCAATGGCATTGCAACCATAAAGGTTGCACCAGGATCATACTTTGCAACTGCTGAGACAAAACTTTCTACAGGTAAAGTCATGTATATATTCAATGGGACATCTGATAAAATAAGAGTCACTCCAAAAGATCCCAAAAAAATAGATGCTGAAATTGCTCTTAATGTATCAAAATCCGGTCAGTTGATAATTGCTGAGCTTTATTATGGAGGATGCACCAATCCTGCAGACGGAAAATCTTATACCAGCAAGGATACATATATCAAAATATATAACAACTCAGAGGATGTTGCATACCTTGATTCCCTTTGTGTCGGTGTTGCAGATCCTTGGATAGCTCCTTCAAATGGTAAAGCTTCTCCTTGGGTAAAAAACAACTCAAATGAATTGAGGGACTCTGTTCCAAACTCATTAATTGGCTGGATGTTTCCAGGCACAGGTAAAGATCAACCACTTCAACCGGGAGAATTTACAATTGTTTGTCTAAATGGCATTAATCATACTTTAGTATGCTCAACTTCTATAAATCTTGCAGTTAATGGCTACTGGGCAATGTACGATCCTATATTGACATCTATGCAAACTGTTCCAGAGCCTGGCGTTAATCTCATGTATGGTTTTTGGAAATGCGGAACATCTAAAGCATATATTGTAGCACCACAAGGTCCTGCTGTATTCTTGTACACCATGGGAGGCAAGACACCGGCCCAATTCGTTACAGACACCTATACATGGAAACCCGGTATGACTAGTAGAAATTTTGACTGTCTTATGGTAGATAAGAATCTTGTAATTGATGGCGTTGAATGTCTTAGGAACACAACTGACACAAAAAGATTCAGGCCCGAAATTGATAATGGATTCACAATGGTAGATGGAACCGGGACAGGACAAGCAGTACATAGAAAGGTAGATGCCGCAGCAACCCTTGCTGCCGGAGGAAGAATCGTATACCAAGATACCAACAATTCATCAAATGACTTTGAGAAGAAGTCCGCACCATCATTGAAATAAATTGAGATATAAGATGAAAAATAAAATAACATATTTAATAATAACTATTGTGGCAATAGGTATTCAATCCGGCGCTCTGTTGGCACAGAAAAAAACCTCTGACAAGTGTGTCTATACTTTTGAAAGGTTGGAGAAGAGAGCCCCTTGGATTGTGTCTGAAAACAGTGCTGGTCTTGTATTCAACAATGCACTAAACTACTCTACTGTAGGTGCTTATTACGGCCTCCAGGATGGTGACTATAGAAATTACAACGAAGCTGGGAAATATCAAACATTCGGTATCCAGACTAAATCATATGTAAAATCTAAGAAAGTCTATTTTTATGGCTCTTTTATCTATGATTACGGAGTAAAGAATAATCAGGCTTGGCTTGGTACAATATATCCTGAGAGCACATTAAATCCAATCCTTGATTCTATTCCGGGAAAAGTTTTAAGAGAAGATTATATACTTGCTGCTAAAATCGGTTACCCGATAAACGATAATTGGTCTATAGGTAGTGGATTTGATTACCATACTGCAACTGGAGCCAAAAGAAGCGATGGTCGTAACGCAAACACATTTTCTCATTTTAAAGCCTCTCCGGGTATTACTTTCCATAAAGGAATTGTTACTTCCGGTTTTAATTTCAACTACCAACATGATGTTGAGGACGTAGTATACTCTTATATAGGTGAAACAACCGGTAAGTATATCAAGTATATGGAAGGTTTGTTCTTCATGAGTAGTTCTGGAATATCCACCACAACAACATTAGACAGGAAGTATAATACTGATATTTTTGGAGGTGCTTTACAATTGGAAATCGGCGGTAAAAACCTCAAGTTCTTTAATCAGATGAAAGTCGACTACAATAAAGAGAATGACTTTGAGGATGGCCTTATTAAAAGATATGCTACCGTTGACGGGCTTAAATATCAATATGACGGTCTTATCTCGTATAGAAGTAAAAAGATTGATCATACACTTGCATTGAAATTCGTCAGCAATGAGCAGTTCTCTTATAATGTTTCCAACATCTACGAGGAAATTGTGAATGAACCTGGTTGGTGGGCATTTTTTGAATATGGCAAGACTCTTAGATATATGCAGACAATGCAACAATATGGTGCTGAATATAAAGGATTTCTCAGAAAAGGTCACGGACTCGGATGTTCTTTCGTTGGAACTTTAGGCGTGAACTATATTTCCGTTGAAAAAGATTTTAAAATCTACCCAGCTTCTTATCATCAAGATTATACAAATACAGAAGTATATGCAAAACTTGACAAAAACATCAGAGCTTCAAAAAATGGTTTTGTTGATGTCAATATCTCAGGAAATTATACAATTGGTGACGGGACTATGCTAGAATCAACAAATCCTATAGTTGCCGGATCTCTAAGGCTTAATGAAGAAATTCTAAAAAGAGACTTTGCATATAGAACAGCTGACAGAGCCAATGTCGGTTTTGGTGTAAAATATTCACACATCTTCAACCATGAAAAAGGACTTACTGCATACTTAGGTGCTAATTATGCTCATCAGTTCCTAGTAAATGACGGTGGTTTGGATGTTACTCTTGACGGAGTTCTTCCCGGCACATACAGAAACATGATTTCTGTTCAGATCGGCTTGAACTTCTAGTCACTAGACTGTACTAAATAAAAAGCATCTGCGAAATAACGCAGATGCTTTTTTTTCATTATTTTCTGTATGATTTACTATTTACCTCCGAAATTCTTCATAAACTGAACCCTTTCAAACTTCCTCGGATCTGCGATATTCGAATAGTTCAGCATTCCCTTGAAATCCTTGATGTTTTTGAATCCATGCTTCTCCATGAATATGTGGATATCCTGATTTACATCCGAAATCGCCTCAGCCCCTCTTTTGTACAAAGCTGTACACATCTGGACAGTTGTCGCACCGGCGAGTAGCTGTTTAATAGCTGTCTCTCCTGTGTGGATACCAGTGCTAGATGAAAGATCTATTCCCGGAACGAGTGCAGAAACAATACCCATCCATCTCAACTCCCTCAGAGACTCTGTCTCTGTCGAAAACGCCTCTGCAGCGACTATTTTTAGCTTTGCAATGTCGATATCCGGTGTATAGAACCTGTTGAACATAACAACCCCTTTTGCCCCATAGGCCTTGAGATTATTAACGAATCCCGGAAGGTTCGTTACATATCCGGCAATCTTCACAGCTACCGGAATTTTTAGCATCTTTGTGACTGTACCAATTACATCCAGATACTCTTTCTCAACATCTGACGAGCTTTTGTGAATGTTTAAAGGCAAAGAGTAGATATTGAGTTCAATGGCATTTACCCCTGTCTTTTCAATCTCCCTCGCATACGAGACCCACTCCCCTTTTGAATAGCAGTTTATACTTGCTATTACCGGAATCGATACCTTTTCCTTGATCTCTCTGAGAAGATTCAGATATTTCTCTATCGAATACTGACGCATATAGTGGTGAAGGTAGTCAGCCGACTCGGGATAATCGTTGCTGCGAGAATTCAGGAAATCCGCCTCGTCAACAATCTGCTCCTCAAAAAGGGACTTCACAACAATCGCCCCAACCCCGGCTTTCTCAAATGATTCTATCTTATCAAGCTGTGTTGTCAGGCCGGAACTTGCTGCAATAACAGGCGAGCTCAGGGTCAAACCCATGTAATTAACCGAGATATTTGTCATGATTTCAAGTTTTAGATTTTTTCCAGAACACTTCTAAATCCCACCTTGTCTCCAACTATTGCTTTCAGTTCAGATACAGGAATACGCTCCTGTTTCATTGAATCTCTGTATCTTATAGTCACGCAATTGTCCTCTAGACTCTGGTGGTCGACAGTTATACAGAATGGAGTACCGATTGCATCCTGACGGCGGTATCTCTTTCCGATACTGTCCTTCTCGTCATACTGACAGTTAAAGTCAATCTTCAGATCCTTCATTATCTCCCTTGCCATCTCCGGAAGGCCATCCTTCTTAACAAGCGGAAGCACCGCTAATTTAACAGGAGCAAGGAATGCAGGCAATTTCAACACTACTCTCTCCTCTCCGTCCTCGAGTTTCTCTTCGCAATAACATGAAGAGTAGATTGCCAGGAAGGTCCTGTCCAGACCTATAGAGGTCTCAATAACATAAGGGATATAGCTTTCATTAGTCTCTGGGTCGAAATACTGCATCTTCCTTCCTGAGAATTTCTGATGCTGGCTGAGGTCAAAGTCGGTACGTGAGTGTATTCCCTCAAGTTCCTTGAAGCCGAACGGGAAATCAAACTCTATATCAGTAGCAGCATTGGCATAGTGCGCAAGCTTTTCATGATCGTGGAAACGATACTTCTCTTCGCCCAGACCAATTGCCTTGTGCCAGTTCAGGCGAGTCTCCTTCCATTTGCGGAACCACTCGAGCTCTTCTCCCGGTCTTACAAAAAACTGCATCTCCATCTGTTCGAACTCCCTCATCCTGAAAATAAACTGTCTTGCAACAATCTCATTTCTGAATGCCTTTCCTATCTGTGCAATTCCAAAAGGAATCTTGAGCCTGGATGTCTTCTGAACATTCAGGAAGTTGACAAATATTCCCTGAGCTGTCTCGGGACGCAGATAAATTGTACCGGACTCGTCACTCACGCTTCCCAATTGTGTTGAGAACATCAGGTTAAACTGACGGACATCGGTCCAGTTCCTTGTTCCGGATATCGGACATACAATCTCACAATCGATAATCAACTGTTTGAGAGCGTCAAGGTCATTAGCCCTTAGGGCATCGTTCATCCTCTTCGAAACCTCTTCTACCTTTACTTTGTTGCGAAGCACATTCGGATTTGTTGTACGGAACTGAGCCTCATCGAAAGAGTCTCCGAATTTCTTGCGTCCCTTCTCCACCTCCTTATCCATCTTCTCCTCCAGTTTGGCAATATAATCCTCAAGGAGAACATCCGCACGGTATCTCTTTTTTGAGTCCTTATTATCTATCAAAGGGTCATTGAACGCTCCTACGTGTCCTGATGCCTCCCAAATCTTTGGATGCATGAAGATCGCAGAATCTATTCCCACAATATTCTCATTTAAACGGACCATCGCATCCCACCAATACTTCTTGATGTTGTTCTTCAACTCCGCTCCTAATTGCCCGTAATCATACACAGCACTCAGACCGTCATAAATCTCGCTTGACTGGAAAATAAATCCATACTCTTTTGCATGAGCTATAAGGCTCTTAAATAACTCCTCCTGTGTCATCTCTTTAATTTTGTAACAGGCAAAAATAGTGCATTTCTGGGGAATTTTAATAATTTTGTCTTCATACCTGAAAATATTATCAATGAGACGTTTTTTTCTCTCTTTAATTGCGATTCTATCATTAACTGTTGCCTCTGCACAGATTACTACCACTTCATGGAGCTACGAACAGAGAGACAACGGTGACGGCACTGTTGATCTTATTTTAAAAGCCGACATAATTTCCCCATGGTATATCTATAGCAGCGACTCTATCCAGAAAGGGCCACTGCCCACCACCCTTGAATTGAAGGGGATAAAAGGATACGAAGCTGTCGGTACTCTCAGGGACGAGGGTGAGGCGGTTGTTAAGCACGACAAGGCTTTCAATATTGACGTAAAGGTTTTTCACAATAATGCGGTTTTCATCCAGACAATAAAAAAGCTGACTGATTCAACCATTGTAGTTGAAGGGACTCTTTC